>JBMZCY010000107.1:0-6588 GCA_049613825.1 Planktomarina sp. | reverse complement strand
GGTTAAGAAGTCACTTGCTGTCTGACTGTATCCCTCGGCCTGTTGTTGGCTCTGGTGGTGCGATCTGATCCGCTTTGGTGGAGGGAGTTACAGTCCCCTGCCACACCTTGCGGCCTGTCGCCCAACCTGTGCATGCGATACGAATTGCGCACGGCCCCGTCAAGCCGAAATTCCCTTGCAGACCATAACTTTCAACGTCCATATAAGGGACGCTTTAGAATTGGGATTATTATGGCAAAAGCCGGCAAAAAACCGACGTGGGTTATCGAAAAAGAACAAGCCAAAAAGGCGATGGAAAACGAATCCGTCTGGTTGTTTGGCATTCACGCAGTGCGCGACGCGCTAATGAACCCGAAACGCGAACGCAAACGGTTGATCGTGACCAAAAATGCCGCTGACAAATTGGCTGATGCGATTGCTACCAGTGGGGTAGAGTTCGAGATTTCAGACCCTCGCAAATTTTCTGCCCCCATCGATAAGCAATCCGTCCACCAAGGGGCGGCGTTGGAAGTGAAAGCCTTGCAATGGGGCAATGTGAATGATGTCTGTCTGGCCCAGCCGGGCGAAACGCCTGTTGTGATATTGTTGGACCGTGTGACGGACCCGCATAATGTTGGTGCGATCCTGCGATCTGCCGAAGTGTTCGGTGCGCGTGCTGTTATCGCGCCGCATCGCCATTCCGCACCAGAATCAGGTGCATTGGCGAAGACTGCATCGGGTGCGTTGGAACGCCAACCTTATCTGCGGGTTCAGAACCTTGCCGACACGATGGAGCATTTGCGCAAGCTGGGCTATTTGCTGTTCGGCATGGATGGTGAGGCGGAACAAACCTTGGCCGAGGCCGCCAAAGCACCGCCCGGTCCAGTCGCGATTGTGCTGGGTGCCGAAGGGCCAGGCTTGCGGGATCGGACCAAAGCAACCTGTGATGCTTTGGTCAAAGTGGAAGCGGCGCGTGGATTTGGATCGCTGAATGTCTCGAATGCGGCGGCGGTGTCCCTATATGCTATATCAGAGGCTTTGAATGGTGACTGACCCATGACCACAAAGATCGCAACCTGCTGTTATTGTGGCACACGTGCTGCGTTGACGCTGAAAGGTAAAGTTCAGCATGAACTGGCGTGCGGCACCTGTGGTGCGCCGTTGCATGATCTGAAACACATGCCGCTACGCCATGAAGGGAAAGCATCAAAAGTGAAACCGTCCCGTGTTCGGGTAAAGCCGGATGATCCGATCAAAGGATACAAATGGGACGAAGCAGCGAAGAAGACGAAAAAGCCTAAGAAAAAGAAGAAGTCTTTCGCCCGTTGGCTGATTGAAGAGATCAAGGATGAGATCGAAGACATCTTTGATTAAACTGTTACAGGGTTTCACCTGTCTGTGGGGCAGGGTGTAACTGCGACCCATGTCGCTTAGGTTCAGGTCAAACAAACACCAGACAAGGATTTGAACCCATGAACCGCCGCACACTTCTTTTGGGCGCTGCTGCTCTGCCTGTCGTTTTAGCAACTGCTGCATCTGCGAAAGAACCTTATGTGTTCCAACGAGACGGGTTGGCGATTTCGGGGTATGATCCGGTGGCGTATTTCACGGAAAGTAAACCTGTCGAAGGGTCGGTTGAATTTACGTCTGTACACGAAGGTGCGACGTTCCAATTTTCCAGCGCGGACCACAAAGCGCTGTTTGATGCCGATACTGCGAAATACGCACCACAATACGGTGGATACTGCGCCTTCGCTGCTGCCAAAGGATATATCGCGAAGACAGAACCGGATGCTTGGTCTGTTCACAACGGCAAGCTTTACCTGAATTTCAACAAACTGATCCGCGCCCGTTGGGCGGTGTCAAAGACCAAGTTCATTGAACAAGGTGATGCAAACTGGCCGGAAATTCTTGGTTAACGGCCATTTCACAAAAATTTGAGAAACCTTGGAACCAAAATTTTAGTGCTTAGTTAAGTTAGTGAGAAGGGAATGGAACTCCCTTCGCATTCACTGTCCCTCGTTCCAACACCTTTAACCCAAGGCCCGGTGCCTTGGGTTTTTTCTTATCTGGATGCTTTCTCGGAAATCCCGCTTTGGGATTGGCGGCGGGACAGTTCGACCAGCACATCGTCCAATGCCACATCGCGGGATACCAACATGACCAGCAGATGATACAAAACATCCGCAGCTTCCGACGTCAGTTTTTCACGGTCGTTCTTAACCGCTTCGATAATCGTCTCGATCGCTTCTTCACCGAATTTTTCAGCACATTTTTCAGGACCTTTGGACAGTAGTTTAGCCGTCCAGCTGCTGTCAGGGTCCGCGTCTTTGCGTGACAGGATTGTGTCGTATAGATCGTTCAATGTCATGTCAGCCTCATCGGGATACCGGCGTTTGCCATATGCTGCTTTGCTGCGCCGATTGTGTAATCGCCAAAGTGAAAGATAGATGCCGCTAGCACGGCACTTGCCCCGCCTTTGGTCACACCTTCGACCAGATGATCCAAGGTGCCAACGCCACCGGACGCAATGACAGGCACAGACACTGCGTCAGAGATGGCTTTGGTCAGTGGCAGGTTGAATCCTGCGCGGGTTCCATCACGATCCATTGAGGTTAGCAAGATTTCCCCCGCACCTTTGGCCACAACAGTTTTGGCAAACTCTACCGCATCAATGCCCGTTTCGCGTCGCCCGCCATGGGTGAAGATTTCCCATTTTCCGGGGCTGACGGTTTTGGCGTCAATTGCGCAGACAATGCACTGGCTGCCGAAATGGCTGGCCGCATCGGCAATCACATCAGGGTTCGCGACGGCGGCAGAATTGAAGCTTACTTTGTCGGCACCAGACAAAAGCAGTTGGCGAACGTCTTCGGATGTGCGCACCCCGCCGCCAATGGTCAGTGGGACAAAGCAGTGTTCTGCTGTTCGGCGCACCAGATCAAACATGGTGCCACGGTTTTCATGTGTGGCTTTGATGTCCAGGAAACACAGTTCGTCCGCGCCAGCAGCATCATAGGCGATGGCGGCTTCAACCGGATCACCTGCATCGATCAGATCGACAAAGTTGACGCCTTTGACCACACGGCCATCTGCCACGTCGAGGCAGGGAATGATGCGGGTTTTCAACATGGGCGATGCCTCCGGCGGGAGTTTTTTAGAGCAATAGAAATTATGCAAGTGCTTTTAGGGCAGCGGGCAGGTCGATGGCACCATCATACAGGGCGCGGCCCGAGATGGCGCCCGCGATTGTTCCTGTTGCTTTCAATGCATCAAGGTCGGCTTGGGAGGATACGCCGCCCGATGCAATGACGGGGATGGTGACGACGTTTGACAGGGCTTCGGTCGCAGGGATATTGGGGCCTTTCATAGCCCCGTCGCGCAGGATGTCAGTGTAGATGATGGCGGCGATGCCATCGTTTTCGAACGATTTTGCAAGGTCTGTGACCATGATATCGGTTTCTTCTGCCCAGCCGCGTGTGGCGACGCGACCGTTGCGAGCGTCGAGGCCCACGGCGATTTTTCCAGGGTGTTTGGCGGCCGCAGCGCGGACAAGATCGGGGTCTTCCACGGCAACGGTTCCAAGGATTACGCGGGATAGACCTTTGGCGATCCATGCGTCGATGGTGGCCATATCGCGGATGCCGCCACCCAATTGGCAGGGGACGGATACTTTGGACAGGATATCAGACACGACATCGCCGTTTACCGGTTCGCCTGCGAAGGCCCCGTTCAGATCAACAAGGTGAATCCATGCGCAACCTGCTGCCTGAAATTCCAGCGCTTGGGCCGCGGGATCATCATTGAACACAGTCGTTTGATCCATATCGCCATGCACCAGACGCACGGCTTTGCCATCTTTCAGATCAATTGCAGGATATAGGATCATGGGGGCCTCATACACATCGGTTATGGGCGGAGCTATGCCACGAAGGGCAGGGGAAAGCCAAGTGACCTTAGGTTCTGGTTGATTGACGTTGGGGGTGGCGGCAAGGTCTGCCCTAGTAAAAGGGAGAAAAACTATGAAGAATTTTCTAACAGCTGCAGCACTGGTTGCATTGACCGCAGGCGCCGCATTCGCAGATCCAGCAGAAGGTCGCTGGAAATCCGAGCCAGGTGAAACAGGCGGTTATATTGTTGTTGATATTGTAAAATGCGGTGCACGTCTGTGCGGTAAAATCCAAGACGTTGTTGGCAATGACAACACATCGATCATCGGTCGTAACATCATCGAAAACATGGGCAAAAATGGCGATACAGCTTATGCTGGTGGTACAATCTGGGCGCCAGATACTGACAAAACTTACAAGTCCAAAATGGAACTTATCAATGCGAATACATTGTCTGTATCCGGCTGCGCGTTGGGTGGTTTGATCTGCCGGTCCCAGACTTGGACACGCGTAAACTAAGGCCGCCAGTTTAGAAAATTCGAGATCAGCCGCAGCCCTGTGCTTTGGCTTTTCTCCGGATGGAACTGAGTGCCAATAAAGGTGTCACGGCCAATGATTGCTGTGACATCCCCACCATAGTCGCAGTGGGCCAGACGTTCTGAAACGTCCGCGACTTCCATTTGATAAGAATGCACAAAATAACAATGGTCGCCGGTACGGATGCCGCCGAGGACCGGGTGTGATCCTGTAATTATCAGATCGTTCCAGCCCATGTGCGGAACTTTCAATGACGCGTCGGAAGGTTCGATCTTGCGGACATCGCCTGCGATCCAATCCAGACCAGCTGTTTCGGAATATTCATGGCCGCGTGACGCCATCATCTGCATGCCGACACAGATGCCCATGAAAGGACGTGCGTTGACCTCGACCGCTTCGATCAGCGCATCATAGATGCCACGGCGGTCCATCAGTGCCGTTTTGCACGCAGGGAAGGCACCGTCACCGGGCAGGACAATGCGATCCGCCTTGGCAATCACATCGGCGTCAGACGTGACCACGACGGTTTCCCCATCGTAGTCCTGTGCCATACGTTCAAACGCTTTTTGTGCTGAATGCAAATTGCCGCTGTCGTAATCAATCAGTGCCGTCAGCATTTACAGCATACCTTTGGTCGAAGGGATTGCTTTGGCAGATCGTGGATCGGTTTCAAACGCCAAACGTAGGGCGCGGGCGACAGATTTAAACGCAGCCTCGGCAATGTGGTGGCTGTTCAAACCGTGCAACTTGTCGACGTGTAGGGTGATCCCGCCGTGTGTGGACAGGGCTTGAAAGAATTCACGCACCAGTTCCGTATCGAACGTGCCGATCTTTTGCGTCGGGATGTCGACGTTCCAGATTAGAAACGGACGTGCGGATAGATCCAGTGCTGTGCGCACCAGTGCATCGTCCATTGCCAAGTGACAGTCACCATACCGACGGATGCCCGCCTTGTCGCCCAGCGCCGCTGTGATGGCTTGGCCGATGGCAATGCCCACGTCTTCCACCGTGTGATGATCATCGATGTGCAAATCGCCTTGGCAGCGCACTGTTAGGTCCATCAAGGCATGACGGGACAACTGATCCAGCATGTGATCAAAGAACCCCACGCTGGTTTTATTGTCATACACACCTGTACCGTCCAAATTCAGATCTACTGAAATAGACGTCTCGGCTGTTTCGCGTTTGATGGATGCTGTTCGCATAGTACGCTCCTTCACGTTGGGATCAGGCTATAGTGTAAGTCGCTGCGGCTGTTAAGTGAGCAGATCAAAATGATTGACCCGCGCTACTGATCGTTTAGCATTACAACTTTAAGTAAAATATATTTTGGAGGTGTCATGGCGAAAGCGGTAAAATCAAATGATAAAAGCCTGGATGTTGTGCAAATCACTTTAAGCCATCAGGAAATGATTGACCTTATATCTGCACGGGCCAGTCAGACCGCTGTGAGTTCAGCACGTGATAAGCTTAATTTTTTCTTAGGAATGGTTGGGCTTACGATTACGCTATTCGGTGGTGTTGCGCTTTTGTTTATGGAGACGCGGATAGAAAAAATTTTAGCCAAGCGAACACCGCAACTTGTTCAAGAGGAAGTTCAAAAACAAACACTCGCTTCAACTGGATTTGTACTTTTAGCAGCAGAGGCGGTGTCATGGGAAGCGGATCAACAGATTACTAAGACCGATGCAGATGCTGTGATCTCCGGCTTAGAAGAGTTTATGCCAATTTATCAAACACTAGCTGGCCATTCCTTAAACTTTGCAAACAGCCGTATTGAAACAGTGATGGATAGTTTTTGGAGTGCCGGTGACTATTCTCGCGTTATGCGTGTTTACGATGTATTTGGTCGGGATATTATTGGCGCACGCCAAATTTATCAAACTCTTGCAGATTCAATGGCATCCGCTGCAATTCTTGGGTTGAACGAGCGAAGCCAATACGTAGATCTTTCGAGGGTTCTATTGGATTGGGAACTTGATGTGGATGGCGCCCCATTCGAGTACCAGCGCATTTTACGCTTGATTTTGGATCATGCGGATACTGTTGATGTCATACAGATACAAAATGCTATTTTAGTTGAAAATTCAAGATATAGCGGATTTTCAACCCTACTTCTTAAATTCTTAGAACAATTACGAGAGGAATCGTCTGAAGGTGGCAGACACTTTAGCCAGCTTAGCAA
>JBMZCY010000106.1:0-6634 GCA_049613825.1 Planktomarina sp. | reverse complement strand
CCTGCGGCGGTTTCGTCACGCGCAAATTGAAACGCGATATTTTGCATGTCATAATCCATGGCGTGCCCCTTTGTATGTTTCCGGTTTTATTACAAACACAGTTAATGTTTCTTTTATGGAAACTTTCCACGTCTTGGAATCTTTTAGTAGGAATATTCCGCATAAATGCGTGACAAATCACCGTTCCAGTCGCCGTGATAGCGTTCCAGCAGTTCATCCGCCGGGGTTTGACCGGACTCAAGACTGGCTTCCAACGCATTCAGGAAGTGCGTCTCATCCGTGACCAAACCACCAGATCCGGGACGCGCGCGTCGGGCCAAACCATCTTTAGAAATCGCCACAGCCTGTGTCGCAAGGTCCATCATTTTGACATTTCCTGCGACCGCTTGCAGACCATCAATAGACGATTTCACTCGCAGATCTTCACGAGTCGCGGCATCCAACCCTTTGACCAGATCCCATGCAGCATCCAGCGCGGTTTGATCATACATCAACCCAGTCCAGAACGCAGGCAAGGCACACAAACGCCGCCAAGGACCACCATCCGCCCCGCGCATTTCCATGAATTTCTTAATCCGCGCCTCGGGAAAAATTGTTGTCAGGTGATCGGCCCAATCGGACAGCGTCGGTGTTTCACCGGGCAGCGCAGGCAATTTACCCTTCATAAAATCACGGAACGACATGCCCAGTGCGTTGATATATTGGCCATCGCGGTAGACAAAATACATCGGCACATCGAGGGCGTAATCCACGTAACGCTCAAACCCCATACCGTCTTCGAACACGAACGGCAGCATGCCCGTGCGGTCGGCGTCCAAGTCGCGCCAAATGCGCGACCGCCACGATTTGTGGCCGTTTGGTTTGCCTTCAAAGAACGGGGAATTCGCAAACAGTGCCGTCGCCACAGGCTGCAACGCCAGCGCCACACGGAATTTTTGCACCATGTCGGCCTCGGACCCGAAGTCGAGGTTCACTTGCACAGTACAGGTCCGGCGCATCATGGCCGTGCCCATGGTGCCGACTTTTTCCATATAGTTGTTCATCAGCTTGTAACGCCCTTTGGGCATCAAAGGCATGTCTTCGTGCATCCATTCGGGGGCTGCGCCCAGACCGATGAATTTCACGCCGATTTTGTCGCTAATCTCTTTCACCTCGGTCAGATGCACGTTCACTTCATCACAGGTCTGGTGGATCGTTTCCAACGGCGCACCGGACAGTTCCAACGCCCCACCCGGTTCCAGCGATACATTTGCGCCGTCTTTTTCGAGGCCGATCAGGTGACCGCCTTCAGTGACAGGCAACCAATGGAACGTGTCCTGCAGACCTTCCAAAACCGCCAGAATCGACCGTTCGCCTTCGTAGGGCAGTGGTTTGTGGCTGTCCTGACAATAGCCAAACTTTTCATGTTCGGTCCCAATGCGCCAATCTTCAACTGGTTTACACCCTTCTTCCAGCGACGCTGCAAGTTGGTCGTAATGTTCGATAGGGCCGCCGCCGGACTGAGGGATAGACATGGCGCGAAGCCTCCGCTGATAATGGAACATAACAGGTGGCTTGCGACCTTTGGGAAGTCAAGACAGCCGTGCCGAATGGTCCATGGTTGATGTTACACAGGGACGTGATCCGGTGCGGGCCAAACTGCGAAACTGGCGTTCGACGTGCAAAACCCGGCCTCCATCGCGGCGACGTAATTTGCGTCCCCTAACTGGTCCAACATATCGAAAAGCGCATTTGTATCATCGGCCACAGAAGGCACCATGACGACCTCTCCCCCTGTTTCGATGCACCAGAACATATCATTCTCAAAGGGACCGCGATCATTGGTGACAATGTCGACACGCTTGATGTCTGTGATTTGGATGGCGTGCGTGTTCTCGGCTGTTTTGTAAGTCAGTGTCCGATTATAAAAAGTCACAGACCTTTGTGCATCGACAGCGGCATAACGTGCCCCACGCGACTCACTTACTAAGACGATGACAGCCATGGCCAGCAATGCGGCATATACCAACAGTTTCGCGCCGGACATTGTGGCCAGACCACAAATGCCGAAAATGCCAAGGATTAAGGCGCTGGCGGTGGTAAAGTAATTGATCGTCCTCGGCATCATATATGCCCTTATGATATGCTCACATACAACCTAGACTTGCTTTCGAAATCCGTCTTCCACGTGTTTTTGCATATCCGACATGTACGAAGGTTAATGCAGCCGCCGTTTATCGCGCTGCCAAACCAGAAACATATCCGGTCCCTGCCCCCGTGCAGCCGCCTGCGCCTGTTCATGGTTCAGGCCCGGAAGTGCGACCATGGCATCGAACAGTTTGTCATTGCCCATGGCGTTTGCTGGAACGGATAGTGTTTCTTCATCCGAATAAAACACCCACGTCACACGGCCCCGTCCGTTGCGGTGCGCCTCAACACGGGTCAAGTCTTCGATGGAAATAGAATGCCCACCCCCACCAGACAGATACGTGATTCGGCGTTCGTCAACTTCGACCAGACCCACCCCGCCGCTACCTTTGGGAAACATGATGCGGCGATAGGCATCGTGGGCGATTAGACCTGCAATTAGAATAAAGACACCCGCAGCAAGATATCCTGCACCGCGGGTGGTCAGCATGATGTATATCCCAAAACTGGCCATACATCCGGCAAGGATAAAGGGACGGGCTTTGGACAGGGTTGCTGCAGCCTGTGGTCGAATAAAGCTCATTTCAAATCTCCTTCGCACTGTTTGAAAGGAAGATCGTACCAAACGCCCCCAACTGGAAACCCGCCTGAAGGAATATGGTCAAAAGTTACAATATGCTTATGCCCACGATCCAGTTCTTCGACTGGAAAGCTGTAACGGGGTGGCGGGCCCATCACAAAGATTATGTCTTCAAGTCGCAAGACGGGTTTGCTTGGCAAGTCCAACCTAAGCACATCAAACTGACGTGTTGGCAAGCCGCCAGCGATCACAAACGCAGTACACGGGTTTTTAAGAATAGGAAAATCCGCGTGTAGTTTAGCTTCTGATACCCAGCATTTCTGATCTACGAATACGAGTTCTCCGTAGCCTTCACGATTTGACATGCGTTCGAAGTGATCTGTCAAATTATGCCCCCGACCATTTCATGTCCAATCCCCAAGTTTCGTTTGCCATAAGGTCATTGCTGCGACCGCTGCCGTGTCTGCACGCAGGATGCGAGGGCCAAGGGACAGGGTGTGGGATTGATCCATCCCTTTTAAACGCGCACGTTCTGCGTCACTAAACCCGCCTTCTGGTCCGATGAAAATCGCCCAAGGACCTGTGGCGTTGGACATTTTTACGTCTGCGCCGACCTCGGCCTCGTCACAGAACAGAATGTTGCGGTCGACGGGCCATGTGTCCAACAGTTTGGGCATTTTCACCAACTCCAACACTTCTGGAACGTAAGTCCCTCCACATTGCTCGGCAGCTTCCATCGCGTGCGCTTGCAATTTGTCCTGTCGCATACGGTCGGAATTTGTGTAGTCGGTAGACATCGGCACGATCTTTGCCGCGCCCATTTCAGCCGCCTTCTCTACAATAAAATCCGTGCGGTTTTTTTTGATCGGGGCAAAACACAGCCAAAGGTCGGGCGGGTTCATTTGTGGTTTCGACTGATGATTGCACAGCAAAACACCGGCCTTCTTGCCGGCATGTTCCACAGTGCAGATCCATTCGCCGTCGGTACCGTTAAACACCTCAACCATATCCCCTACCCCACGCCGCATGACATTAAACAGATAATGCGCATGTTCGCGGGTCAGCTGAACGCTGTTTCCTTGTGCCAAGGGTTGTTCTACATAAAGACGCGGGATCGAAGCCATGGAGCGAACCTATGACCGACAACACCAAAGTTCCAGAGGGCACGGTAGCAGATGCCGTGAATAACAACTGGGTTGATATGAAAGCCCCCCCTTGGACGCGGCCTTATTTGCGTCTGTCACGGGCGGATCGTCCGATTGGAACGTGGTTGTTGTTCATTCCGTGTTTGTGGGCCGTGCTGTTGGCAGGTATGGCAGATGCGCTGCGGGTTTGGGATTTGTGGCTGATTGTATCTGCAGCCGCAGGCGCGTTTTTGATGCGCGGCGCAGGATGCGTATGGAATGACTACACGGATCGCCATGTGGACGCACAGGTCGAACGCACGAAATCCCGCCCCCTTCCATCTGGTCAGGTGACGGGCCGGGCGGCGATACGATGGATGATTATCCAAGCCCAAATCGCATTTGTGATCTTGCTGTCCTATGGCATACCCGCCATCGCGGTCGGCGTTGCATCGGTTGCTTTGGTTGCGATCTATCCATTTGCCAAACGCTTTACATGGTGGCCGCAAGCCTTCCTTGGATTGGCGTTCAACTGGGGCGCGATCCTGATGTGGGTAGCGCACAGTGGCGGTATCGCGATTACACCGTTGCTGCTGTATATGTCGGGCATTGTATGGACCCTGTTCTACGACACGATCTATGCCCACCAGGACGCCGAAGATGATGCCTTGATCGGTGTGAAATCCACCGCGCGGTTGTTTGGCGAAAACACGTCCAAATGGTTGTGGGGGTTTGTGTATCTGTCGGCATTGCTGATGGCGTCAGCGGTAGAAATGACTGGGGCGTCGGGCTGGCAATTGATCATTGCACTGATCGGCGTTGCAGGCTTTGCGGCTCACCTGATCTGGCAACTGCGGACGATGGACATCAATGACAACAGTACACTGTTGCATCTGTTCCGTGCCAACCGTGATGCAGGCCTGATCCCTGTGCCATTTTTTGCCATTGCCGCAATGCTTTGATTGCACGACCCGCCCCAGCGTTTTAAGACTGCTGTGGGGATAGGTATTTATGCGACTTTCAGCGATATTCATACGACTTTTGGTGCTTGGCGCAGCAGGGGCTGGTGCTTATGGCGCGGCTGATCTGGGTGCCACATGGCTGGAAGACACCACTGCCGTCGAAGTGGACCGCCGTTTGGCACTGGAAGGCCACGAATGGTCATCCGTCTACACCGACGGTTTGCAAGTCATCCTATCCGGCGAAGCCCCGTCTGAGGCCGAGCGTTTCAAAGCATTGGCCGCAGCGGGTAAAGTCGTCGAAGCTGCGCGGGTCATCGACAATATTCAAATCGAAGCCACTCAAGAACTGGAAGCGCCGGAATTTTCGCTTGAAATTTTGCGTAATGACGGGGGCATTTCCCTGATCGGATTGGTCCCCGCAGGTGTGGACCGTGACAACGTACTGGACCGCGTCAATGAAATCGCAGGCGGCGACAAGCCTGTATCCGACTTTATGGAAACCGCAGATTATCCCGTGCCCGACGAATGGGCATCGGCCCTGTCGTTCGGGCTGACAGCGCTGGAAACATTGGAACGGGCAAAGATCAGCATCGGTCAAAACCATGTTGATGTGACTGCTATAGGCGAAAGCATCGCGCAAAAAGCACGGCTTGAGGCCACTTTGGGGCGACGCACCCCTGCCAACATCACGACAAATGTAAATATCTCGGCCCCGCGTCCGGTGATTACGCCGTTTACATTGCGGTTTACCAAAGATGCGGACCGAACAGGGTTTGACGCGTGTTCCGCAGACACGCCCGAAGCCGCCATAATCATCCTAGCAGCAGCCAAATCCGCCGGAATGGACGAGGATGCCACCTGCCGTGAAGGCCTGGGCGTGCCGACCCCAACATGGGCGCAGGCTGCGGCCACCTCAATCAACGCAGTGCGGGATCTGGATGGCGGCACGGTGACCATTACAGATGCCGACGTCGCTCTGGTCGCGTTGGAAGGCACGGATCAGGCGACCTTTGACGGTGTCGTCGCACGGCTGGAGGCTGATCTGCCACCCCTGTTCGCCCTGACAAGCAAACTGCCAGTTGCCGCCGCAGATGCAGAAGAACAACAACCACCGTCTTTCACAGCCGCGACGCAAGACAGCGGACAGATGCAGCTGCGCGGTGACGTCGGAAATGCACTAAAACAAGATACTGTGACCAGTTTTGCTCAGGCGCAATTCGGGGCGAAAAACATCCTAACAGCCATCCGGTCACACCCCGACCTGCCAACGGGATGGGCCGTACGTGTTATGGCGGGGCTGGAAGGGCTGGCCACGCTGAACAACGGGCGTCTGGCCATCACCGAAGACACAATAACAATCGCAGGCAACACCGGCAGCACCACAGCGGGTGCAGACATCAGTCGGATTATGACCGACCGTTTGGGCGATGCTGTGAATTTCAGTCTGGATGTGAAATATATCAAGGCGCTGGATCCGATTGCCAACCAACTGACCCCTGCGGATTGTGTGGCGGAAATCATCGCCCTGACCAATGCGCAGAAAATCAGCTTTGAACCCGGGTCCGTTAATCTGGACAGTGGGAGTCGGTCTACGGTTGATAAAATTGCAGAAATTCTGGATCGCTGCCCCGCAGCCGAGATTGAGATCAGTGGCCACACCGACAGTCAGGGTGGCGAAGACATGAACCAGTCCCTGTCCCGTGAACGCGCGCAGGCGGTTTTGACCGCGTTGCGGATCAAGCGTGTGAATGTGAAGACTTTGGTCGCGGAAGGGTACGGAGAAACCCAGCCGATCGCGACAAATGACACGCCTGAGGGGCGTGAAGAAAACCGCCGGATTG
>JBMZCY010000105.1:0-6666 GCA_049613825.1 Planktomarina sp. | reverse complement strand
TGCCTACCTGATCCACCGTCGGTTGGCCGCCTGTGTAACAGTGAACCGTCGTGACATGTGCGTGTTCGACCCCCATTCCAATGTCCAACATTTTGAGCAGAGGTGCGATAGCGTTGGTCGTACATGATGCGTTAGAGACAATACGTGCATCGCCAAGATCGGCATTATTGGCATCCATAACAACGGTCTGGTCTGCGAATTCGCAAGGACCTGAGATAAGTACCGCGTGCGCACCTGCCGTCATGCTAGACTCTGCAACGGAACGGGAAGAAACCTTACCTGAGCATTCTAGCAAGACATCAACGCCGTGCAGGTCGAGGTCAGTCAGGGATGGCTTGCGGGTGAACGGAATAGACGTTGCATCAATGACCAAGCGATCTTGCATAAAGAACACGGGATCGCGCCATACGCCAAAAATACTGTCGTATTTGAAAAGATAGGTTAGTGTATCTGGATCCGCGACATCGTTGATCCCGACGATTTCAAACTGTTCGGTATCAATGTTGCTTAGTACTTGGCGCAAAACAGTCCGCCCGATGCGCCCGAAGCCGTTGATGAAGATACGTGTCGTCATTCCAGTTCTTCCTAAAGCAACAAATCAAGAATAACGTCTGCATAGTCACCGGTATCGACCAATGAATGCACAACGTGTTCGATGGCGTCATCGACACAGATGGCCGCAAAGCGATGTAGTAACTTGACACCATCTGCTTCCAAAGTCGGCAGGTCAAAATGGCGGTGCAATTTGTGGTCTGCGTCTGACAGCAGATGGAAAGGCAAGTGCAGGCGGACTACTGCCTCGGCTTGGTCATCGCTATTTTGGGTCGAGAGGCCGAATACCTGTGTGGCACCGGCGTCTAATAGTTGCTGATGCTTGTCTCTAAATCCGCAGTTTTGCGCGGTACATCCTTTGGCACCCGGTATTTGATCCCAGCCAATAACAGTTGATCCATCCTTCGGGCTGGTCCGTGGATAGGCGAAAAGCACTGTGCGGCCGGACAGGGTGTTCAGTTGAACATCACGACCATCCGTCGCTTTCAGCGAAAGGTTGGGCAGCTTTTGCCCAACCAGATTGTTTAAGATGGACAGATCCATTTTTAGAAGTCGACCTCGATCGCGATGCCTTGTTCGATTGCCAAATCAACAACCGAAGATGCCACGGCAAGGTCTTGCAGGCCAACGCCAGTGCCATCGAACAATGTGATCTCATCCGCGTTGGTCCGGCCTGCGTGCGTGCCGTTAATGACTGCGCCCAACTGGTTCACATCAGATTCTTTGATAAGGCCTTGGGCAACAGCGTGCTGTGCTTCGCCGATGCTGGTGGACTGTGCCACTTCGTCGGTAAAGACAGTGGATTTCGCTAGCAATGCTGCCTCAACCTCTTGCTTGCCTTTGGTGTCAGTGCCCATGCACGCGATGTGTGTGCCTGCGCCGATGTGGTTCGCCATCACGGTTGGTGCGAACGTCGATGTGATCGAAATGACAACATCTGCTTCAACCATGCCTTCCAACGGGACTGCTTCGAACGGAACGCCTGCTTCATTGGCGATCTTTTCAATATTCGGCAGCATTTCGGGATGGTAGTTCCAGCCGATGACTTTCTCAAACTCGCGCTGTTCCAAAGCTGCGCGCAGTTGGAATGTGGCTTGGTGGCCTGCGCCAACCATACCCATGACTTTGGCGTCTTTGCGGGCCAGATGTTTGATCGACACGGACGATGCTGCAGCCGTGCGCAACGCAGTTAACAGGTTGCCGCCAACCATTGCTTTGGCTTTGCCTGTGTCTGGATCAAACAGGAATACTGTGGATTGGTGATTGATCAATTCACGCTTTTCAAGGTTATGTGGCCAGTAGCCACCTGCCTTTAGGCCCAGTGTCAAACCAGCCTGATCGAAACCGCCCTTAAAACCATACAGCGCATCTTCGTGGCCGATGGCTTCGCGGATGACCGGAAAGTTATAGGCGTCCCCAGCAGCCATTGCCGCAAAGACTTTTTCAACCGCATCAAACGCCGCTTCGCGCGTCATCAGGTTTGCAATTTCACGTTCTGGGACGATCCACATATATGTTAACCTTTTGTAAAGAAACTGGTTTCACGTTGAAACCATATAGAACGGGCGTGCAGTGACTTTACTGCACGCCCGATTTTTAAAAGATGAATTAGTATGCTTTTCCTCGTGCGGACACAGGCCATACTTTTTCAACTTTTCCGCCACGAACACCGACATACCAGTCGTGTACGTTGCAGGTCGGGTCACAGTGACCTGGAACCAGCTTCAGCTTGTCGTTCACTTTCAGAACTGCATCAGGGTCAGCAACAACACCGTGTTCATCGGAACATTTGACGTATTCAACATCATTACGACCGTAAACAGTAGGCAAACCGGAATCGACAGACTGTGCTTTTAGACCTGCGTCCACAATCGCTTTGTCCGCTTTTGCGTGGGACATAACAGTGGTCAGGATGAACAGCGCGTTTTCCCATTCGCCGTCGTCGATACGCTTGCCTTCTTTATCCAGAATACGACCGTAGTCTGCATCCATGAAAGCGTAAGACCCGCACTGTAGTTCGTTGAAGACATTGGAGTTACTTTCAAAATAGTAAGACCCGGTGCCGCCACCGCCAACAATGTCACATTCCAAACCTTGGGATTTCAGGCCGTTTACAGCGTCTACAACCATGTCGATTGCGATCTGTGTTTTGCCTTCACGGTCTTCGTAGCTGTCCATGTGCTGCATTGCACCTTGGTACGCTTGAATGCCTGCAAATTTTAGGCCTTCTGCTGCGTCGATCATTTTTGCAATGTTCACCACTTCCTGAGTGGACGTCACACCGCAGCGGCCCGCGCCACAATCGATTTCAACCAGACATTCGATCTGCGTGCCGTGCTTAACTGCTGCTGCGGACAGGTTTGCCACGTTTTCAGGATCGTCTACACAGCACAATGTGCGTGCGCCCAACAGTGGCATACGTGCCAAGCGGTCGATTTTTGCCGGGGCTGTGACTTGGTTGGACACCATAACGTCTTTGATGCCGCCACGTGCGAAAACTTCAGCTTCAGATACTTTTTGACAGCAAACGCCGCAAGCGCCGCCCAGTTCTTCTTGCAGCTTTGCCACGTCGACAGATTTGTGCATCTTGCCGTGTACGCGGTGACGCATGCCATGGGACTTGGCATAGTCACCCATTTTCTTGATGTTGCGTTCCAGTGCATCCAGATCCAGCACCAAGCAAGGTGTTTGGATGTCTGCTTCGTCCATACCTGGCAAGGCAGGGACGTCATAGCCAACTTCTAGGTCTTCGAGTTTTACATGTGCGTTCATGTCATAATCTCCGGTTTTAGTATGTTTCATGGGGTCTGCTTGTTGAAGGGACGCGGATCAAAGCGTCCATGGCAGCTTGTCGAGATCGACATTTCCGCCTGTGATGATGATCCCGACCCGTTTGCCAGCGAACCGTTCTTTATTTTTCAGGATGGTGGCCAATGGGACAGCACTGGAAGGTTCCATTACAATCCGTAGATGTTTCCAAGTGAGTTTCATCGCATCGATGATTTCTTGGTCAGACGCTGTCAGAATGTCGGTCACATAGTTGGATACGAAATGCCAAGTGCGTTCCTTCAGCGGCACCAACAAACCATCTGCGATAGTTTTGGGTGCGTCATCTGCAATGATGTAACCAGCCTTGAAGCTGCGCATGGCATCATCCGCCTGTTCAGGCTCTGCTGGGATAATTTGGACTTCTGGGGCCAAAGTGGCCAGCGTCAGGCATGTGCCAGATACCATACCGCCGCCACCGATTGGGGCCATTGCAATGTCCACACCGTCAGTCTGTTCCATCATTTCCTTGGCACATGTACCTTGGCCCGCAATCACACGCGGATCGTTGTACGGGTGTACAAAATCGCCGCCCGATGCAGCTTGCACGTCTGCAAAAGTTGCCTCGCGCGATGTCGTCGAAGGTTCACATTCAGTGATGACGCCACCATAGCGACGGACAGTGTCTTTCTTCGCTTGCGGTGCCGTTGTCGGCATCACAACATTACAAGGAATACCGCGCAGCATTGCCGCGTAAGACAGGCAGGATGCATGGTTGCCGGACGAATGCGTCGCCACGCCTTTCACAGCCTGTTCATCCGAAAGACCGAATACAGCGTTTGTCGCACCACGCACTTTGAAAGCACCTGGTTCCTGAAAGTTCTCACATTTGAAGAACAGCTGCGCGCCGGTCAGTTCATTTAGGTAATTCGACGTACGGATTGGGGTCCGACGGATGTGTGGTTTGATGCGTTCATGCGCATCAAGCATATCCTGATATGTCGGAAGCATTAGATCTTTGGTATCTAACATTGGGCTGCGTCCTTCTTCGAACAATTATGATTTAACACGATAGAATTCTTGTGCTGCTGCAATGCCAGAGCCCAGTTTGATATTCAGCCCAAGGTCCACCATGCACATTTCTGCCGTAGCAATACCGGACAATGCCATGGTTTCCGTAAGGCTGCCAAGGTGTCCGATACGAAACACCTTGCCAGCTACCTCACCAAGTCCAACACCAAAAGCAACGCCATATGCGTTGGCTGCGTGCGTCACGATGTCTGTCGCATTGAAACCTTCGGGTGTGCGGATCGCACTGACCGTGTCTGAATACACGTCGGGGCTGCTAGCACATAATTCCAGACCCCAGCCTGTTACCGCGCGGCGGATGCCTTCGGCGATGCGGTGGTGACGGGCGAAGACGTTCTCCAGGCCTTCGTCCAAGATTATTTTGCATGCTTCATTCAGGCCGTTCATCAAGCCAACTGCAGGTGTATAAGGGTATGCGTTTGCAGCGTAACCTTTGACCATATCGTTGATGTCAAAGAAGGTGCGCGGCAGTGTTGCGGATTTAGTTGCATCCATTGCTTTCGCACTGAAACCAACGATCGCCAGACCTGCAGGCAACATAAAGCCCTTTTGCGAACCGGTGACTGCAATATCAACGCCCCAAGCATCGAATTGGAAATCCATGGATGCGATTGAAGACACACCATCAACGAACAACAACGCAGGGTGGTTTGCATCGTCCAGTGCTTTGCGTACGGCTGCGATGTCGGATTTCACGCCGGTTGCGGTTTCGTTGTGTGTCGCCAGAACAACTTTGATGCTGTGTGATGTGTCAGCTTTCAATGCTTCTGCATATTTATCTGCAGGCAGGCAGTCGCCCCAAGGCGTTTCAACAACCTGAACGTCCAAGCCGTGACGGTTACACATGTCGATCCAGCGATGCGAAAACATACCGTTGCGCGCTGCCAATACTTTGTCACCCGCGGACAGTGTGTTTGTCAGTGCTGTTTCCCAACCGCCTGTGCCCGTCGAAGGGAAGATGAAAATTTCAGCAGATTCGGATTTCAGAATTTCACGAACGCCTGCACGGGCAGGGTGCAGGATGTTGCCAAATAATGGCGACCTGTGGTCGATGGTTGGCATGTCACACGCTTTGCGCAGGCTTTCCGGCATGTTTGTGGGGCCGGGGATGAAGACTGGGTTTTGAAAGCTCATGACGTTTTCCTTTGTTTTCGCTTACCGAGGACTAACGAAGGGAAGGGTTGATTGAAATTTTTTTGAAATCCGTTTTCATTTTCGCGTAGTTTCAATTTATCCAGTATTGTCAGTCCCTTATATTTTTCATAATGTGAATTTGTCTTTCATTTAAAATCTGAGACATTATATGGAAAAGCAAGATAATGACCAAAGTAACGGCCGGCGCAGTCGTGGACGCCCAAGGGATTGGGACGATAAAACAGCGCAGAACACCATCAAGTCGCTGGATCGCGCGATGGAGATTTTAGAATATCTCAGCGATCATCAGGGCAAATCGCTGTCAGTTTTGGCGTCAGAGCTAAGCCAATCCCCCGCCACGTTGTACCGCGTTCTTGTCACACTAGAGGCGAGGGGGCTGGTCGATTTCGATCCCGTGGATCAGGTTTGGCATATTGGGGCGAAGTCCTTCACGATTGGCACCAAATTCCTACGCCGCACCAGCCTTGTTGAACGGGCACGCCCCGTCCTGCGCAAGTTAATGGAAGATACGGGCGAAACGGCCAATCTGGCGATTGAAAAAGGGGGGATGGTTCTGTTCCTTAGTCAGGTCGAAACCCACGAAACGATCCGCGCTTTCTTCCCGCCTGGGACGCTATCACCTATGCATGCGTCCGGCATCGGGAAGGCTTTGCTGGCGCATATGCATGACGACAGTTTTGACCGTTGGGCGAAAAGTAACGATCTAGTCGCCTTCACGCCTTACACTTTTACAGACCGTGATTTGCTGTCTGATGAGTTAGCAATAACGCGGGAACGCGGGTTTTCAATTGATGCCGAAGAACGCAATCTTGGGATGGAATGTATTGCTGCGCCTGTGTTCGATATGAACCAAGAAGCGATTGCTGGCCTGTCCGTGTCGGGGCCCAAAAGTCGTATCTCTGCCGATGTACAAATTTTGCACAGCCACGCGGTTATGCAAGCCGCCAAAGAGCTTTCGATTGCGATTGGTGGCGATCTGAAGGTCAATTCATGACACCTAACCACAAAGGAAGCCTTAATGCCTAATGTTGCAATTGTTGGTTACGGGGCGATGGCCCGGTATGTCGCGGACCAGTTAAAGGACAGTCCTTGGACATTGTCTGA
>JBMZCY010000104.1:0-6683 GCA_049613825.1 Planktomarina sp. | reverse complement strand
TGCTGGCGATATCGCCGCAATTTCCCCCGTGCCGTCGCCGCTGCGTGATATCTATGCAGCCAATTCCGGGACGATTGTTCACAAGTGGCACCATTACATTCCGTTGTATGAACGCTATTTTAGCCAGTTTCGCGGCACGGATTTTAAGTTTCTCGAAATTGGTGTGTTTAAAGGCGGGTCGCTGGATATGTGGCGTTCGTATTTTGGCGATGCGGCCACGATTACGGGCATTGATATCGATCCTACCTGCGCACGGTTTGATGGGAAATCTGCCAATGTGCGGATTGGATCACAGGATGATCCTGCGTTTCTGGCGCAGACCGTTGATGAAATGGGTGGTATTGATTTGGTTCTTGATGATGGCAGCCATCACATGGGCCATATTCGAACGTCACTTGCCACATTGTTCCCGCTTTTAGCCGATGGCGGTGTGTATATGATCGAGGACTTGCATACCTGTTATTGGCCGCAATTCGGTGGTGATTTGCGTGGACGGGGAACAGTGTATGACGATATCCGGCGTCTGATCGACGATATGCACACCCCTTACACGTTAGATGGTACACAACCGATATCCTTTGGGGATCAAATTGCGGGTATCCACGTGCATGATTCAGTTGTTGTGTTGGAAAAGAAGACGCCGCGTCCGCCTGTTCACAGCAAAGTGGGTGGCGTGTAATGCATCTTGCCCAACTCAACATAGGCCATTTTCTGAAACCTACGGATCATCCACAAATTCGCGATTTTATGGACAACCTTGATCGGATTAACGGCTTGGGCAAACTTATGCCGGGCTTTGTCTGGATGATGGAAGGTTCTGGTGAACCAGGAACCGGGAATACCGAAGCCAAGATTGATGGTGATCCTCTGTTTGTGTCGAACCTGACGGTCTGGGAAGACGTAAAATCTTTGGAAACCTTTGTCTGGGGTACAATCCACAAGCAATTCTACGAACGCAAAGCCGAATGGTTCGAAGCCATGACTGGGCAGCATTTTGTCATGTGGTGGATCGAAGAAGGTCACACGCCGACGTTGGATGAAGCCCTTGAACGGTTGGACCACTTGAAGGCCAACGGCGACAGCGACCATGCCTTTGGCTGGTCTTTCGCAAAGGCGGAAATGCACCGAACCCATGCATGTGGGACGGCTGCATAATGACCATGTTATTGCATAACAAAGGGCCGCGTCCCCATGTCAGACCTGATGCAATCCGCGTCGGTTCTGAAAAGGTTAATGTTATGCGTACTCTTATGTCCCTTACGGTCGCTACGTTTGTGATCTTGATTGCTCAGGCATCTGCAGCCCGCGCTGTGTCGAACGCTGAAATCAATGACCGTCTATTTGAATTCTCACTCGCCTATGAACTGCAAAAGAAATGCGATGCGGTGAAGCCACGTTATTTGCGTGCCATTGGGTTTCGCAATGATACATATGCCCGCGCCAAACAGCTGGGCATCAGCAGTGCTGCAATGGATGCACATATTGAAAACGACACGGCAAAGGCTGTGATGCAGACCCGCGTCAACGATTATATCCGGGCACAGGGGCTGACAGTTGGTCAAACGGCCAGCTATTGCGCCCTCGCCAAACAAGAAATCGCCCAAGGCACCCCTTCGGGCAAACTACTTAGGACCAGATAACCATGAGCGATCTGCGCAAAGTTAACATCGACGGCCAAGAAATCGAAGTCGACGGGGCGATGACCCTGATCCAAGCCTGTGAACAGGTTGGGGTCGAAGTGCCTCGGTTTTGCTACCATGAACGCCTGACCATTGCGGGCAACTGCCGCATGTGTCTGGTCGAAGTTGTGGGTGGCCCGCCGAAACCTGCCGCGTCCTGCGCGATGCAGGTGCGTGACTTGCGCCCGGGTCCTGAAGGTCAGGCCCCGGTTGTGAAAACCAATTCACCAATGGTGAAAAAGGCGCGTGAAGGCGTGATGGAATTTCTGCTGATCAATCACCCGCTGGATTGCCCGATTTGCGATCAGGGCGGCGAATGTGACTTGCAGGATCAGGCGATGGCCTATGGTGTCGACTTCAGCCGTTTCCGTGAACCAAAGCGTGCGACCGAAGATCTGGATTTGGGTCCATTGGTTGAAACCCACATGACGCGCTGCATTTCGTGCACCCGCTGTGTGCGGTTTACCTCCGAGGTCGCGGGTATCACGCAGATGGGCCAAACAGGCCGTGGCGAAGATGCAGAGATTACATCGTATCTGGGCGAAACGCTGGCGTCGAACCTACAGGGTAATATCATTGATCTGTGTCCGGTTGGCGCGTTGGTGTCGAAACCATACGCCTTTACCGCCCGTCCTTGGGAGCTGACCAAAACCGAATCCATCGATGTGATGGACGCACTTGGGGCGAATATCCGTGTAGATACCAAAGGTCGTGAAGTGATGCGGTTCATCCCGCGCAACCATGATGGTGTGAACGAAGAATGGTTGTCCGACAAAGGCCGTTTTGTCTGGGACGGTTTGCGCCGTCAACGTTTGGATCAGCCTTATGTGCGTGAAAACGGCAAGCTGCGTCCGGCAACATGGGGCGAAGCGATGGGCAAAGCTGCAAGTGCCATGAAGGGTGCTAAGGTTTCCGGCTTGGTCGGCGATCTGGTTCCTGCGGAAGCGGCGTTTGCGTTGAAGCAGTTGATCGAAGGGCAGGGCGGTGTTGTTGAATGCCGGACTGACGGTGCGAAACTGCCTGCGGGCAATCGTTCTGGGTACGTTGGAACTGCGACGATCGAAGACATCGAAGATGCCAAGATGATTCAGTTGATAGGGACCAACCCACGGATTGAAGCACCTGTTTTGAATGCGCGTATTCGTAAAGCTTGGTCCAAAGGTGCAAACATCGGTATGATCGGTGAAGCCGTTGATCTGACCTATGAATACACTCATATGGGCACAGACCGTGCAGCGCTGACAGACGTTCTGGGCCGTCAGTTCAAAGAAGTGTTGGAAGTCGCGTCGCTTATCATCGTCGGACAAAGTGCTTTGTCTGGTGCGGATGGTGCAGCTGTGTTGGCCGCCGTTATGGAACTTTGCGAAAAAACTGACAGCAAATTCATGGTTCTGCATACAGCGGCCGGTCGTGTTGGCGCGATGGACGTTGGGGCTACGAACGAAGGCGGACTGGAAGCAGCGCTGCAAGCGGACGTGATCTATAACATGGGTGCGGACGAAGGTGATATTCCTGCAGGTCCATTTGTGATTTACCAAGGATCGCACGGGGATCGTGGTGCACATCGTGCAGATGTGATCCTGCCGGGTGCTGCTTATACAGAAGAGCAAGGCTTGTTCGTGAACACTGAAGGGCGCCCTCAGTTGGCGTTGCGGGCTGGGTTTGCACCGGGGCAGGCCAAAGAAAATTGGGCCATTCTGCGGGCATTGTCTGCGGAAATGGGTGCGACCTTGCCGTTTGATTCCCTTGCTGCCTTGCGTCGTTTGATGGTTGCAGATGCACCGCATCTGGCACACGTTGATGAAGTAGCAGCGAACGAATGGACGATGGTTGAGGGCGGTAAGATGAACAAAGGTGATTTCATCAACGTTATTACCGACTATTATCTGACCAACCCAATCGCACGGGCCAGCAAATTGATGTCGGAATTGTCTGCGGCGGCTGCATCGCGTGATGCGGCACCATTGGCGGCTGAATAATGCAATGCGGATGGGAAACGTACTTATGATGGGTGTTTTGGCTGCGTGCGCGGGGCAGGCATCTGCACCACAACAGCCGTTTGGCACCTATCTGGGGGCCGATACCCGTTTGCTTGCGGATGATTTGGTGAATTTTCAGGTGAAAATGCGCGGCCAGTTCGGTCCAGATGCACTGACAGATTACGCAGATTGCGTTGCAGCACAGTACAGTTTGAACCGCAGGTTCACCCATGCCAGATTGGTCCGCACAAATGTATACGAACAGGGTGGTGTTCAGGTCGCAGATGCGATTTACACGCTCTCATCATCTAAGCCTCAGGGTACCACGATAATCGAAGCGACATCACAGGTCGCCGCGTGTGAGGATAAAGGGATACCGACGGTATGAACGAATTTTTTGCGACCAACGCGGGCATTGCCGTGATTATGCTGGGCCAAAGCCTGTTGGTGGTTGGCTTTGTTATGGTCAGCTTGCTGTTCCTTGTGTACGGCGACCGGAAAATCTGGGCTGCAGTCCAGATGCGCCGTGGCCCGAACGTGGTTGGTGTGTTTGGCCTGCTGCAAACTGTGGCCGATGCATTGAAATATGTGGTTAAGGAAATCGTGATCCCCGCAGGTGCGGACCGTCCGGTGTTCATCATGGCGCCACTGATTTCCTTTGTTCTGGCCGTCATGGCGTGGGCGGTTATTCCGTTCAACGACACTTGGGTTTTGGCGAACATCAATGTGGCGATCTTGTTTGTGTTCGCTGTGTCTTCGCTTGAGGTTTACGGCGTGATCATGGGCGGTTGGGCGTCAAACTCGAAGTATCCGTTCCTTGGATCGTTGCGGTCAGCCGCGCAAATGATTTCTTACGAAGTTTCGCTAGGTTTGATCATCATCGGTATCATCCTGACCACGGGGTCGATGAACTTTGGCAACATCGTGAACGCCCAGTCGGGAAATGCAGGCCTGTTCAACTGGTACTGGCTGCCGCACTTCCCGATGGTCTTCTTGTTCTTCATCTCAGCATTGGCTGAAACGAACCGCCCTCCATTCGATCTGCCCGAAGCGGAGTCTGAATTGGTGGCTGGGTATCAGGTTGAATACTCATCCACACCATTCCTGCTGTTCATGGCTGGCGAATACATTGCGATCTTCCTGATGTGCGCGCTGATGTCCCTGCTGTTCTTCGGCGGCTGGCTGACCCCGTTCCCAATGCTGGCTGACATTCCGCTGTTGGGTGACGGTCCGCAGTGGATGATCCTGAAAATGGCATTCTTCTTCTTCCTGTTCGCAATGGTGAAGGCTATCGTACCACGGTACCGCTATGACCAACTGATGCGCATTGGTTGGAAAGTGTTCCTGCCGCTGTCATTGGCATGGGTCGTCTTCGTGGCATTCGCTGCACAATTCGGTTGGTTCTGGGGCACATACGCCCGTTGGGCAATTGGGGGCTAAATCAATGGCAAACATCGACTATTCCCGCGCAGCGAAATACTTTTTCCTGCAAGATATCTGGCAAGGCTTCAAGTTGGGGATGAAATACTTCCTCGCGCCCAAGGCCACGCTGAACTACCCGCATGAAAAGGGACCATTGTCGCCTCGTTTCCGGGGTGAACATGCATTGCGCCGTTATCCAAACGGCGAAGAACGCTGCATTGCATGCAAGCTGTGCGAAGCGGTCTGCCCTGCGCAAGCGATCACCATCGATGCGGAACCTCGTGACGACGGCAGTCGCCGCACCACGCGCTATGACATTGATATGACCAAATGCATCTACTGCGGTTTCTGCCAAGAGGCCTGCCCCGTGGATGCAATCGTAGAAGGCCCGAATTTCGAATTCTCAACCGAGACACGCGAAGAGCTGTTTTACAACAAAGATAAACTGCTGGACAACGGTGAGCGGTGGGAGGCTGAAATTGCCCGAAACCTCGAACTGGATGCGCCATACCGGTAAGGCCCCAAAAGCGGGTTCTGGTAAAAGAAGGGAACGAAAATGACAGTTGCGGCCGTTGCGTTTTACGCATTCGCATTGTGTACACTAATCGGTGGCTTGTTCACCGTGGTGTCTAAAAACCCAGTACATTCGGTGCTGTGGTTGATCTTGGCGTTCCTATCGTCGGCGGGGCTGTTCGTCCTGTTGGGGGCAGAATTCGTCGCCATGCTGCTGATCATCGTCTATGTCGGCGCTGTCGCAGTTTTGTTCCTGTTCGTCGTGATGATGCTGGATGTCGAATTTGCTGAGTTAAAGGCGGAAATGTCCCGCTACTTCCCACTGGGGATGTTGATCGGGCTGGTCATTCTGGCGCAGCTTGGCGTGGCCTTCGGTGCTTGGAATTTCTCGGATGGTGCTGCATTGCGCATCGGCCAACCTATTCCGGATGTCGAGAATACGGCGGCCTTGGGCCAGATCCTGTACACTGACTACATTCTTGTCTTCCAACTGTCGGGCCTGATCCTGCTGGTTGCGATGATCGGGGCGATTGTTCTGACACTGCGCCATCGCCAAGACGTGAAACGCCAAGACATCATTGGTCAAATGATGCGTGATCCGGGCGAAGCGATGGAATTGAAAGACGTGAAACCGGGGCAGGGGCTGTGAAGAAAATCTTCGCAATATTCCCCCTCACATCGGGGCTTGCGGTGTTTGGTCTGGCAGCAGGGGCAATTGTCCTACCAGCGCCTTCCGCATGTGCCTGTGGAGAGACCTATTTTGGCAAAGCGAACTTTCACTGGGATGAAATGTCGATTGCTGAAAAAATGACATATCGAAGCGCAGGTATTATGCCAAAGCGCTTTCGGATTGGAGTTGCTGACTAATGGTTGGACTAGAACACTACTTAACAGTCGCCGCGTGCCTGTTCGTGATTGGCATCTTCGGCCTGTTCCTGAACCGCAAGAATATCATCATTTTGCTGATGTCGATCGAGTTGATCTTGCTATCGGTGAACATCAACTTCGTCGCATTCTCGGCCTTCCTGAATGACTTGGTAGGTCAGGTCTTTACTTTGTTTGTGCTTACTGTTGCGGCTGCTGAAGCGGC
>JBMZCY010000103.1:0-6703 GCA_049613825.1 Planktomarina sp. | reverse complement strand
GCAGAGCTGGTTGAACAAACAGTAACCCGCGAAGCGTTCCAAACCAAATATGCCGACGTCTTCAAAGGCGATGATAAATGGCAGGACGTGGCCACAACCGAAGGTCAGACCTACGACTGGCCAGCGGCTTCAACCTACGTACAAAACCCACCGTATTTCCAAGGTATCACCATGGAAACCCACAAGATCACCGATCTGAACGGGGCCAAGGTTTTGGCACTGTTGGGTGACATGGTCACAACTGACCACATTTCACCCGCCGGTTCATTCAAGGATACAACACCTGCAGGGCAATACCTGTTGGACCGTCAGGTTTCGCCGCGTGAATTCAACTCCTACGGTTCCCGCCGTGGTAACCACGAGGTTATGATGCGTGGCACCTTCGCCAACATCCGCATCAAGAACGAAATGGTCCCGGGCGTCGAAGGTGGTTACACAAAAGGCCCCGATGGCGGCGAAACGTCGATTTTTGATGCGTCCATGGCGTATCAGGAAAACGGCACACCACTGGTTGTCTTCGGCGGCGAACAATACGGCGCTGGATCTTCCCGTGACTGGGCGGCCAAAGGCACAGCATTGCTCGGTGTAAAGGCGGTCATTGCTGAAAGCTTTGAGCGTATTCACCGGTCCAACCTTGTTGGCATGGGTGTCATCCCGTTCGAATTCACAGGCGACGACTCGCGCACATCGTTGGGCCTGACAGGTGAAGAAACCGTTGCAATCAGCGGCCTCGACGCCATCCAGCCCCTGCAAGAAGTACCCTGCGCCATCACAATGGCCGACGGCAGCACCAAAGATATCACTCTGAAGTGCCGCATCGATACTGCCGTGGAAATCGAATACATCGAAAACGGCGGCGTTCTGCACTATGTACTGCGCAACCTTGCGAAAGCAGCATAAGAAAAATGCTGAAAGTTATTGAGAATTACCCACCAATTCTACTGGTTCTCTCAATGATCTTTCTCTGGATGCTCACAAGAATGCTGGGCGGTGTTTCATATGCCGCCCTCACTCCACTCGCGTTGATTTGCTTTGCCGTCGCATCAATACTTATGCTTTTAGCGGCAAACACATTCCGAAATCATCAAACACCGATCATGCCTGACCGCACGGCAAACACACTCATCACGTCAGGTGTGTTTAAATATTCCCGCAATCCAATATATTTGGCGATGGCAGTCGCTCTACTAGGGTTCGGCATCTTCCTTGGTGCACCTCTATCATTGTTAATTGTTCCAATGTTCATGTGGCGCGTGACCAAAACCCACATCTTCCACGAAGAACACATGCTTCAGTTCGAATTCCCCGAAGCCACGAAAGCATACTTCACTAAAACCCCTAGATGGATCGGACCCATCTAAAGGCTCTCCCATCTTCAGTTTGCTAAAATAACCTCGGGTGGGAATTTTCATTTGCACAAATGAAAAGGGAGGGCAGAGCCCTCCACTTAAAGGCCCGCGTGGCCTGAACGCAAAAACATCATGCCCCGCCACAGGCGGGACCAGCATTAGCGTGCTTCGACTTCGCGACCCAGTGCTTTGCAGAACGTGCCGTAAATCACTTCGTTCGCGCAAATCACACCGTCTCCTGCAAAGATGTCACCACCGAATTTCATCGGCTCCACAAATCCACCAGCCTCTTTCACGATCAAGATACCGGCAGCCAAATCCCAAGGGTTCAGACCATATTCCCAATACCCGTCAAATCGGCCAGCCGCGACATATGCCATGTCCAAAGAAGCAACACCCCAACGGCGCACACCGGCGGTGGCGGGCAGAATGCGGCCTAAATCAGTCAAAGACTTCGGCAAATCACGGCTGCCCGCAAATGGCAGACCTGTTGCGAACACAGCCTCGATCATCCGGTGACGACCAGACACCCGTAGGCGCGTTTGGTTCATATAGGCGCCATTGCCTTTTTCCGCATGGAACAGCTCGTCCTTCACCGGATCATAGATCACAGCCGCGACAATCTCGCCCTTGAACTCCAGCGCGATAGAGATTGCAAAGTGCGGCATCCCGTGCAGGAAGTTCGTTGTGCCGTCCAGCGGGTCCACGATCCAACGACGGGTCGGATCGTTCCCGATGATCTCGTCTTTGTCTTCTTCGGCCAGCCAGCCATAGTTTGGCCGAGCCTCCATCAGTTGTTCTTTTATGACTTCTTGCGCCATTTCATCGGCTTTGGTCACAAAGTCGCCCGCGCCTTTGACAGACACCTGCAAGTTTTCAACCTCGGCAAAGTCTTTGATCAATCCACGTCCCGCGGTTCGGGCAGCTTTGATCATTACATTCATATTTGCACTGGGGTTCATCGGGCATACTTTCGGCAGGTTCGGTTAGATCAGTGCGCTATAGACCTGCACGGCGAAGATGCCAAGTGGCCTGATGATACCAGCCCCCTTCGCATTCTATCAGTCTTCATTCGCGGCAGCAGGGAACGCGCGTAGATAGATTTGCGTTAGCATTGCAGCACCAACGATGGTCGACACAATCATATACACCACATCGTACAAAATTGCAGACCACCCAGATGGCGCGACAATGACCGACATCACAGCCGTATCAACCGCATAGGGAACAGCTGTCGCAATCAATGACAAAAATGCGATCTGCCCGGACATCGGCGCGGTCGCAGCCCAACTTTCAGACCAATTCAACCAACCTTGACCACAGGCCAAATGCGGCAGACCAAGTGCGATCCGGTAAAAGACCCACATCAGGACAGCAATCATAGCATTGGCCGCAAATTGAAATGCAGGAGACAGGAAGGGGTTTTCACCCGAAATATCCACCAAATCCGCATCCTCCGAATGTGACGGCAAAAACCACAGCAAGAACACAGCGATCCCCACGACAAACAATGGCAGAATCATCAACGCCCAGCGCCATGCATAGGTCTTGACCATCGCGCGACGGTCTGCCGTTGCCAAAGCCTGATCCTGCGTCGGCAATAAACATTTACGGTGCATCACAATCGCTAGGGCCGCAATCATCAGGGCCGCAATAAAAATAAGTGCAATGCCCCAGATCATTGAAGCTGTCTCTGGCGCGTTCTCGCGAAACCCCGCAAAAGACCCCCATGCATATAGCAACACAATTCCCCAAGATGTCTTCATCGCAGCAGGTCCGTGCTGGATGGCCTGTACGCACGATGCCTTAAAAATCTCAACGGCTTGAATCACGGCGTTCCCCTTTGCAGCTTCACAGGCTCACTCCGTGCCAGTTTCAACAGATGGGCCATAAAGGGCAGGCTGGTATCTTCGCTACGGGTGGCCGCATACAGGCGTCGGGTTTTACCTGTCGCCGTAAGGGGGCGCGTCACGTAGTCCGAATTATAGCGCACTTCCCGCACCACCCAATCCGGCAGTACGGATACCCCACGGTTTGAGGCCACCAACAGCAAGATCACCGCCGTCAGTTCCACCTGCCGCACGGCACGCGGTTCGACCTTGGCGGGCATCAAAAGCTGACTGAACACGTCCAGTCGGGGGCGGTCGACAGGATATGTGATCAGGGTTTCATCGCGGAAATCCTCAGCGTCGACATAATCCTTTTGCGCTAAGGGGTGTTGGGCTGAAGCAACGAAGACAGGTTCGTAATCAAACAGCGGGGTAAATTCGATCCCGTTCAGATCTTCAGGGTCAGAGGATATGACAAGATCCACATCTTCCCGCCCCAACGCAGGCAGCGCATCGAAGGCCAAGCCGGGGCGGATATCGACGTCCACGTCTGGCCATGCTTTGCGAAAGGCCTCTAACACCGGAAACAACCATTCAAAGCAGGCGTGGCATTCGATGGCAATGTGCAAACGACCTGTTTTGCCAGCAAGGACGCCGCGAAATTCGTCTTCGGTCGCAGCGATTTCGGGCAGCACTTTGTCGGCCAGTTTCAACAACCGCATACCTGCCGAAGACAGTCGCAAGGGTTTTGTCCGCCGGACAAACAGGTCCACGCCGACCTGATCTTCAAGGTTCTTAATCTGATGCGACAGCGCGGACTGTGTGATGTTCAACATGTCCGCCGCACGGGCCACCCCACCCGCTTGGTGGATGGCTGTGACGGCGCGCAGGTGACGAAGTTCCAGATGCATATCAATCAAACCTCATAAAGATAATGGATAACATGAACTGGCTTCCAGTTACAGGATTTGCGAATGTGACGTCAACCAAAGGACACATGTCATGCACACTGAAATCTCGTTCGAAGTCTTTTCTCCGAAATCTGTAAAAGCAGCATTTGATTTGTCGAACGCAGCACAGACTATGGCAATGTATGGTCCTGCATTCGCTTCGGTCACATGTGGCACAGGCAATGGATCACCAGATTTAACGGATCAGACACTGGTCGCTTTAAATGCAAAGATCAACTTACCGCTGGCAGCACATATTGCGTGCAGCACTTTTGATTTGGCGCAATTAGCAGATCGTGCTGATGTGCATATCGCAAAGGGCGTGAAACAGGCCGTGGCCGTGCGCGGGGATAATGGCGGAGCACAGACCACTGTGACTGAATTAACCAGAATGCTAACAGACAAAGGCATCGATGTAATGGTTGGCGCCTATCCGGAAACGCACCCGATGGCACCATCCCCAGCTGCTTGCCTTGATGCATTGAAAGCCAAGCAGGATGCAGGGGCGACGGCCGCAATAACGCAGTTCTTTTTTGAGGCCGATACTTATTTCAGATTCCGTGACGCTGCGGTGAAGGCTGGCATCGCGCTGGACCTGATCCCCGGCATCCTTCCTGTAACCAATTGGAGCGCAACACAGCGGATGGCGCAGCAGTGCGGGACAGCCATCGCGCCGGATGTAGCCGAAGCGTTTGCCCGTGCCCAACGCGAAGACCGTACAAATCTGATGGCGACAGTCCACACATCTGATCTGTGTGATGCCCTAAGGTCGGGCGGCGTGGATTGTCTGCATTTTTACACGATGAACCGTATGGATGTGATCGGAAATGTATTACGAGCACTGGGTCACACGACAACCACGCCTGTGCATCTTGCGGCCTAGAAGTTGCGTCTAGCGGGGTGGTCGTGGTCGACAGACAGATCAATTTCCTCTGACCTATATCGCCCCCACGGACGTCGCTTGCGGGCCAGAAACAGCCACCGAAACCTGCCGCGTTGCCCGCGTGTTTTTAGATCAGGATCAAGATGCAACTGGCCCTGCCACCCTTCTGGTAAGGGCAATCCTTTTTCCGACAAACACTTCAGCATCCACGCGAGCGACAGATTGGACAACCCTCGATAAGTTACGTCGCCATCCAACTGCCCGCCCAATTCGGAATGGGTACCTTCAAACCAGCGTTGTTCTAACACACCGTGCCAGTCATCACGCCCCTGCCAGATTACAGGGGAATACGCGACGCGGGTTTCGTCAAGTGCCAGTGCCTGAAAGCCAGCTTCGGTACAGGTGCCAAGGCGGTGGTTGTGAAACGCATGCCGCCCTTCTGTTAGGCGCCACAACAATGGTAGACGCAGGCCCAGCGCTTTGACCGTGTCCCAAACGCCAAGGGCGGCGATGGGCACGTGAGGATGGCAATAGATTTGCGCGAACACCCCTGCCCCATTGGGATCGTAGGCGTAATAATTCCATGCTTTGCGCACTTGCCTGTCCGTCGCATTCACACGTTTTAGCAAACCCACACGATCAATCACCCCCGCAAGGGATCGCACCGCATAGGCCCCACGGCTGTACCCGACCAAAATAATCCTGTCGCCGGGTTCATACCAGCTGGCCAATGCGCCATATGCGCGGCGGATTTGATGTTCGATCCCGTTGCCCGTCATCACATCCCACGCACTGCGCCATGTGGTCCATTGCAGGCCGGGTTCGTAATAAATACGGATGTTTTCGTCTTCCACATTCGCAAGCTGACGTTTGACCAATCCGACGTTGGTTTCATGACCATGTTTCAACGATGACAACGTGCCATCGATCATAATCACTATCGTCTTGCTGGCAGCCTTGGTCTGCGTCGCCATGACCTTAGGCTGTCCGATTTTTAGAAGTGCACGCAGCCAGTCAAACATTGTCTATCCCGTTGTTCCGGTCTTGCTAACCTTGTCCGCACATCACGCCAAGGGCCAATCACAAAACTGTCGTAAACAGAAAAGTGAGATGTGGTTTTGTTGTTTTTCATTCGTTTTCGTCATGCCACGCTACTTGCAACACATAAGGGGGAAATCATGGGTATAGCGTTGAACAACGGACATTTGTCAGACACCGTAAAACAACAGTATTGGGATGACGGATATTTGTTCCCCATTCCCACGGTCAGCACAGTGCAAGCGGCCAAATGGCGAGCAGAGTTGGAACAGGCCGAAGCAAACTGGCTGGACAACGGCCTCCCCCGCCCTTTGATGACCTATAAACGTGTCAACGCCCATCTTGTGATGCCCATTGCCCATGAAATTGGAACGCATCCCGCGATTTTGGATGTGGTTGAGGGCGTGTTGGGGCCTGATATCATGCTGTACTCAGTCGAATTTATGACGAAAGAGGCGCACTCGAAACACGTCGTGACCATGCACCAGGACCTTGCCTATTGGGGATACGGGGAAAGCGATGGCATTCTGACGGCTTGGTTGGCGTTATCGCCCGCCTGCAAAGACAACGGCTGCATGGATTTCGTGCAAGGGTCTCATAAGAACCACATTATTCCGCACAAAGATACGTTTGATGAAAAGAACCTGCTGTCAC
>JBMZCY010000102.1:0-6806 GCA_049613825.1 Planktomarina sp. | reverse complement strand
GCGGCTGGTTTGCCTCTTTAGCCAAAGCGGCGCGGGCTTTGTTTTTCTTGCTGGTTGGTTTGCCTTTTGCAGGCGCAAGGTTTTTGCCTCCGGTTGGCTTACGGAATGATTTATCACCGCCTTTACCGTCCGGTTTTGGGCCGCGTTTGAAGTCACCGTCCTTGCGACTTTCGGGTTTTACACCTTTGGGTTTTTTCGGGGCAACGACAGATGGATCAAGATATTCGCGTTTCTTGTGTGTTTTCTTTGGTGCGTCTGATTTTGGCTTGTCATAGCGCGGTTTTGCACGATCTTCCGGCTTTGGCCGTTTAGCCTTTGGCGCGGGTGCATCATTCCAATCGACAGGGGGCGTGGATTTCTTGCCTTCGTATTTCGACTTATCAAAATCACGAGGTTTGCTATCTTCGCGGGCCTTGTAATCATCGCGTTTGTTGTCGAAATCCCGTGGTTTGCGGTCACCACGTGGTTTGTCGAAATCGCGTTTGCCTTCGTACCGTGGCTTGCCGCCACCCGGACGTCCACCTTGGGGACCAAGGTCGGGGGCTTTGTCCAACTGGCTTAGAACTGCGCCCGGCTCCAGTGTCATATCAGGGCCAACGGATTTGACGAAGCCCGGTGCGTCGCCTTGCTTGATCTGGATATAGGATTGATCATTCTGGATGCGGATCGCACCAATGCTGGTCGCGTCGATGTTGCCTGCTTTGCAGATCATCGGGATCAGGCGACGGGGTTCCGCGCCGCCGTTGCGACCACCTGTGACTGAGAACCAGATGGAAGCACCGAAGTCTTCGCGTTTCGCAGGCTTTGCGTTTGCGGCTGATAGTTCTTCTGGCGCAGAGCGCACGGATTGACGGATCGACAGGAAGGCAGCGGCCAGTTGTTCGATACTGAAGGTTGCAGTCAGGCGTTCCAAGGTCGGCATGTCTGAGTCTGGGACAACTGCGCTCCATACTGGATCAGCGAACATGCGTTCGGATTCTTTTTCTTTCACAGCATCTGCGGACGGTGCTTCGCCCCATTCTGCCTGAACTTTGGCCATCGACAAAATGCGTTCTGCTTTGCGGCTGTTGCGTTTTGTAACGATCAACGCGCTGTCGCCCTTGCGACCCGCGCGACCTGTTCGACCAGATCGGTGCAACATTGTTTCATGGTTGTTCGGCAGTTCAGCGTGAACCACCAAATCCAAGTTCGGCAAATCGATCCCGCGGGCCGCAACATCCGTGGCCACACAGACCTGTGCACGACCATCGCGCATGGCTTGTAAGGCGTGGGTGCGTTCGGCTTGTGACAATTCACCCGACAGGGCAACAACTTGGAAGCCGCGGTTCGACAGGCGGGTTGTCAGGCGGTTCACCATCGCACGGGTGTTGGCAAAGACGATTGCGTTGGGCGCTGCATAGTACAGCAATGTGTTGATGACCGCGTTTTCCGTATCACGATCTGCCACGTTCATCGCGTGGTATGTGATGTCTGCGTGCTGGGTCGTGGTGGATTTTGCGACCACACGCACCGCGTCGCGCTGATAGCTTTCGGCTAGTTTCACGATGGATTTCGGAACAGTGGCCGAGAACAGTAAGGTTTGGCGGGTGTCCGGTGCTTCGCCCAAGATGAATTCTAGGTCTTCGCGAAAGCCGAGATCTAGCATTTCATCCGCTTCGTCTAGCACGACTGCTTTGATTTCACCAAGGTTGATCGACCCGCGCATGATGTGGTCGCGCAGGCGGCCGGGTGTCGCGACAACGATGTGCGCACCACGTTCCAACGCGCGGCGTTCGTCGCGCATGTCCATGCCGCCAACGCAAGATGCCATCACAGCACCTGCTTTGGCGAACAGCCAAGTCAGTTCGCGTTTGACCTGCATGGCCAGTTCGCGGGTTGGCGCGATGACAAGGCACAGCGGGGCAGTGGCGCGCTCGAAACGGTCTTCATCGCCAAGGATCGTAGGCGCAACTGCCAGACCAAAACCCAGCGTTTTGCCGGACCCGGTTTGGGCGGACACCAACATGTCTTTGCCGAACAGGTCGGGGTTGGACACTTCTTCTTGGACTTTGGTCAGGGTTTCATAGCCACGTTCGTCGATGGCGTCGCGTAGGGTCTGTTTCACAGTGGGATCTTTTCAATAGGGCCCAAAGCACAACAGGCCCATCAGGGGGCGCGGGAACAGGGCGTCAGATAAGGAGTACGCCGCGCCTAGGTGAGTCTGGCGTTAAAGTAAAGGGCAGGAGCCTTTTGCACATGGGACGCTGCTACCCGCTGAGGGGTTAGCTGCGCAGCATGTCCAAGTGAAACCGGAAGTTCGGGAAGAAAAACAGGATAAAGCCAAGATAGACAAAGCTGAACATCAGGAACGGAATCCACAGCACGCAGAACACCAGTCCAATCCCGCCTGCAATTTTGATCGCAGTCCGGCGGTCTGTGAACCGCATGAACAACAGTTGCGTCAGTTTTCCCCCGTCTAACGGTTGCATGGGCAGCAGGTTGAAGATGCCAAGGAACAAGTTGATCGTCAGAAAGTAGGACACCATTCCGGCGTAGGCGCCAATATCAATTTGCCCCAGCAATAACGACCCTGCAGCCCAAATGCCGAGGTTCACAATCGGCCCCATCGCCACGATGAATTCGGTTTTGTAAGGGTCGGCATGGGCGTGTTCACACCATCCGCCACCGCCAAAGATGAAGACTCGATTTACGGTGATGCCTTGCCGGATGCAGGCCCAAGCGTGACCCATTTCGTGCAGGTAAATCGACAAAATAAGACTGACGAAGACCGTCAGTGAAAACACAATGTCTCCACGCCCCAGCATCAAAAACAAGATGCCCAACATGATAATACTTTGCCCCACATCGACACGTACGCCCAATGGGCCGGTAAAGCTGAAAATGGTTTTATCTGATCCGAACATATCAATGGGCCTTTGAAAATATATGTGGGTGTTGTGCGCTATCAGGACTGTGGGGGGAAGCGATTTATCGTATCCCGCCCTTGCCGCACCCCAACACGCGCAATAAGTGCAAACCGACAACAAGGACGACATCCATGGCCGACAGCGCAAATTCAATGACCGAAGACCGGCCAAAGTCCAAGCAGATCGGCGTTCTGCGGGCGTTGCTGCCGTTTTTCCGTCCGTATCGTTTGATGCTGGGTATTGCGATCTTTGCGTTGATGCTGACGGCGGCGGTGTCCTTGGTTCTGCCGCTTGCTGTGCGCCGCGTGATTGACGGATTTGGGGTTGGTGATATTCAACTGTTGAACAGCTACTTCCTTGGTGCGATTGGCGTGGCTGCCGTGTTCGCACTGGGCACGGGCCTGCGGTATTATGTGGTAACGCGGTTGGGCGAACGGGTTGTGGCTGACATCCGCAAGGCAATCTTTGACCGGATGATCGGTATGTCGCCTGCGTATTATGAAAAGCTGATGACGGGTGAAGTTCTTAGCCGGATCACCACTGATACGACGTTGATTCTGGCCGTGGTCGGATCGTCGCTGTCGTGGTTCCTTCGCAATATTTTGCTGATGGCAGGTGGTTTGGTCCTGATGCTTTGGACGTCTTACAAACTGACCGGAATGGTGCTGTTGATTGTGCCTGTGATCATTGTACCGATCCTGATCCTTGGTCGGCGGTTGCGGACCTTGTCAAAGGAAAATCAGGACTGGATTGCGGCATCGTCGGGTATGGCGTCGGAATCGCTGTCATCCGTTCAGACAGTGCAGGCGTTCACACACGAAGCGATTTCGCGCAACGGTTTCAGTGATGTGACGGAGAAAGCTTTTTCCTCAGCCAAGTCGCGGATTACGCTGCGGGCGATTATTACGATGTCGATCATCTTTGTAGTGTTCACAGGTATCCTTGGAGTGCTTTGGATCGGGGCTATTGATGTCAGGTCCGGCGTGATGAGTGCGGGGGAACTGGTGCAGTTCGTCATCTACGCAGGCATCGTTGCCAGCAGTACGGCAGCCCTATCCGAACTATACACCGAACTGCAACGTGCGGCAGGGGCCACCGAAAGATTGGTTGAACTGATGACAGCCGAGGATACAATTGTTGATCCTGCCATGCCAGTCGCTGCCAAGGCCGGTACTTTGGCATTTGAGGATGTGACCTTCAGTTATCCCGCCCGCCCAAAACAAAAGGCGTTAGATGAGGTTTCGTTCAAAGTTGAACCGGGCGAAACAGTTGCCTTGGTTGGTCCATCAGGTGCGGGAAAATCCACAGTGTTTCAACTTGCCTTGCGGTTTTTTGAACCCGATACGGGTGCGGTGACGATGAATGGCACAGATTTGAAAGATATGGATCGTGCGGATTTTCGAACGGAATTCGCACTGGTGCCACAGGACCCCGTCATTTTTGCTGCGTCGGTTTATGAAAACATCCTGTTCGGGCGTCCCGATGCGTCGCGGGCAGATGTGATTGCAGCGGCCGAGGCCGCTGCAGCGGATGATTTTGTGATGAAGCTACCGGATGGTTATGACACCTATGTGGGTGAACGGGGAGTGATGCTGTCGGGCGGCCAGAAACAGCGCCTTGCCATCGCCCGCGCCATTCTACGCGATGCGCCTATATTGTTATTGGACGAAGCGACGAGCGCCCTTGATGCCGAATCCGAGGCGGCTGTCCAGAAAGCGATTGATACCCTGTCGCATGATCGCACTACGCTTGTGGTGGCGCACCGTTTGGCCACCGTGAAAAAAGCAGATCGAATTCTGGTCTGTGAAGATGGCAAGATCGTAGCCCAAGGCACCCATTCGGAACTGGTGGCGCAGAATGGTCTGTATGCCCGCCTTGCACGGCTGCAATTCACGGAAACCCTTACCACGGAATAACTCCCCTACGTCCTTTGCTCTAATTAACCTTGTCACCTGTGATTTGTTTGCGCAGACTGATGCACAATTAATCATAAACCTGTGGGAGGGTGCGATGGGTTTCGCGAACAAAGCTGATATTGCAGCAGTGGTAAATGAATCTGCGTGGGAGGACCGTGAAACGGCCACTACGATGTATCAATTCGTTGATAATGTGGCCAAGAAACATGGCTCTCGTCCGGGGATCAGCTTTCAGATTACATCCGGCCCTAAGGACAAGGCGGAAACGCTGACCTGGCAAGAAGTGCGTGATAAATCCGTGCAAACCGCCAACTTGATGCGCCGTTTGGGCGTGGGCGAAAGTGATGTCGTGGCCTACATGTTGCCTGTGTGTAACGAGGCTGCTTTGACGCTATTGGGCGGATGTATGGCCGGTATTGCCAACCCGATTAACCCGTTGCTAGAGCCTGAGCAGATCGCAGCAATTCTGCGTGAAACCGGGGCAAAGGTTTTGGTTACACTGAAAGGGATGCCGAAGACCGACCTGGCACAGAAAGCTGCTGATGCTGCAGCACTGGCCCCGAAAGTTACAACGATTCTTGAAGTTGACCTAAATCGCTATCTGTCGCCGCCAAAGTCGTGGATTGTGCCGCTGATCCGTCCAAAGACGAACGCGACGCATAATGCTAAAGTGATGGGCTTTAATGCTGAAATCGCCAAGCAGAACACCACATTGGATTTCGCCGACAGCACGGGGGACCGTGTTGCAGCATACTTCCACACAGGTGGGACGACTGGCATGCCGAAAGTGGCGCAGCACACTTATGGCGGGATGATCTACAATGGTTGGTTGGGGGACAATTTGCTGTTCTCGGAAACCGATAATATCATCTGCCCGCTGCCACTGTTCCACGTATTTGCGTGTCACGTGATCCTGATGGCGATGATTTCATCAGGCGCGCATGTCGTATTTCCAACACCGCAGGGGTACCGTGGTGACGGCGTGTTCGACAATTTCTGGAAATTGATCGAACGCTGGAACATCACGTTTATGATCACTGTTCCGACAGCCTTGTCCGCGCTGATGCAGCGCCCTGTTGATGCAGATGTGTCTTCGCTGAAGACAGCCTTTTCCGGATCTTCGCCATTGCCAATCGAATTGTTCAAACGGTTCGAAAAAGCGACGGGCGTCGAAGTTATCGAAGGGTACGGCCTAACAGAATGTACTTGTCTGGTGTCGGTGAACCCCACAGAGGGCGAAAAGAAAATCGGTTCTGTTGGTATTCCACTGCCTTACACCGACGTGAAGATCGTTCTGGATACGTCCGATGGTCCAAAGGAATGTGAACCGGGGGAAGTCGGTGAAATCTGTGTGTCGAACCCCGGTGTCTTTGCTGGGAACACATACACAGAAGCCGAGAAAAACCGCGATTTGTATCATTATGAAACACACCTGCGCACAGGCGATTTGGGTCGTATTGACGAAGATGGCTATCTGTACATCACTGGTCGTGCCAAAGATTTGATCATTCGTGGCGGCCACAACATTGATCCAGCTGAAATTGAAGAAGCCTTGGCCGGCCACGAAGCTGTGGCCTTTGTTGGTGCCATCGGTCAGCCAGACGCACATGCGGGTGAAATCCCATGCGCGTATGTCGAACTGGTTGATGGCGCGAGTGCGACGAATGCTGATTTGCTGGCCTTTGCCTGCGAAAAAGTATCTGAGCGTGCAGCCCATCCAAAGTATATCGAAGTTCTGGACGAACTGCCCAAAACGGCTGTTGGTAAAGTCTTTAAACCCGATCTGCGTAAATCTGCGATCACCCGGGTTTACAACGAGGCGCTGGGCAAAGCGGGCGTCGATGCGCAGGTTGTATCGGTTGTCGACGACAAAAAGCGTGGTTTGGTCGCGCAAGTGTCGGGCGGTGCAGATGATGAGAAAGTCACCGACGTTCTGGGCAGCTTTACCCGCCCATGGGACCGCGCCTAGATTTCTGACCTGATG
>JBMZCY010000101.1:0-7033 GCA_049613825.1 Planktomarina sp. | reverse complement strand
CCTGCCACTCGCTTTTTATTGTTTTTTTTAACTATAGCGGATTCGAGAACAAAAAACAGCATATGGTACAACTGGCCGCGAAAACCTGCCCAATTTCCCCGCCAACACACTGTTTATTACGAATCTGAGGGTTCAAGGTGGACAAGGGTCTGATCGCTCAATTAACAACAGCTTTATGGAAAAACTGACACTTCTTCAGGCGCGTGCCAAATATCATCTTGGCCAGGTTGTGCGTCACAAAAAACACCCGTTTCGTGGCGTTGTTTTTGACGTTGATCCCGAATTTTCGAATACAGACGAATGGTACGCGGCCATCCCCGAAGAAAGCCGCCCAACCAAAGAACAACCGTTCTATCATCTGTTGGCCGAAAACGATCAAAGCTATTACATCGCTTACGTGTCCGAGCAGAACCTAGAAGTCGATTATTCGGGTCAGCCGGTCGAGCACCCTGATATCGAAGATCTGTTCGGCCCGTTTGAAGACGGAACCTATCCGCTGCACTTCCAATTAAACTAAAATTGTACGGGGCTGATTAGGCCCCGTTTTGCTTTTAGTATCCCAGAGCGCAGCCATCTTTGCGTGGGTCGGATGCACCTTTCAGCACACCATCTTCCCGAATAAGAATCGCTTGTGCCCCGCCGATGGGTTCGGGCGGTGTTGTGATTTTGTGACCGCGTTCCGATAGGTCAGCCCGCACATCGTCGCCATATCCTTTTTCCAGCTTTAGCATATCACCATCCGCAAAGCTGCGAGGGGCATCGATGGCGGCTTGGGCGTCCATGCCGTAGTCGACCATGTTCGATACAAACCGCGCGTGGCCATTGGGTTGATAACCGCCGCCCATGACGCCGAAGGGCATTTTGATGCAGCCGTCTGCACGGGCGATCATGCCGGGAATAATTGTGTGCATCGGGCGTTTGCCGCCTTTTAATTCATTCGGGTGGCCTGCTTCCAAAGTGAAGCCTGCGCCCCGGTTTTGGAACAAAACGCCGAATTTTTCTGATGCAAGGCCAGACCCGAAGCTGTGGAAGATCGAGTAGATCAACGATACAGACATCCGGTTCTTGTCCACAACGGTGATATAGATCGTGTCGTTGTGGATCGATTCTGTGATTACGGTGGCGGATTTTATCGCCCGTTTTGGATCGACCAAAGCGGCTAAGGATTTGGCGGTGGCAGGGTCCAGCATATGGGCCAGACGCGTCGTATAATCCATATCGCCGACAATTCGGTTGCGGGTGTCATAGGCCAGTTTTGCAACCTCGGCTTCTATATGGACACGTTCTGCCCCGAGGGCATTCATAGACGCCCAGTCGAATTCCTTCATCATGTTCAACATTAAATTGGCAGTTGCCCCGTGGCCGTTGGGCGGGTGTTCCAGCACTTTGATGCCGCGATAATCGCTGCTGATGGGGGTGTCCCATGTTGGGGCATTGTTTGCGAAATCGTCCAATGTGTGACGTCCGCCAAGGGCGTTCAAGCTGTCGACAAAATCCTGCGCGACTTCGCCTTCATAGAACCCTGCGCGGCCTTTGGTGGCGATGGCTTGCAAGACGCGTGCTTGGCCCGGACTGCGGAAAACTTGCCCTTCGGTCAGGGCTTTGCCGTTGTTCAGATATAGGTTCTTGGCTGATCCTTGGACTTTATCTTCGGCCAATGCCCAATCGAGTGCAACGCGCGGGGCGACTGGGACACCTGCGGTGGCATAGTGTATCGCGGGGGCCAAGGTTTGGGCCATATCCATCTTGCCGTATTTGTCTGACAAGGCGCAGAATCCGTCGATGGCACCTGGGATTGTCACAGCCTGAACGCCATAGGTTGGGACATTTGCCATACCTGCGTCGCGCAGTTCTGCTGCGTCTAATGAGGCGGGGGCACGGCCGCTGGCGTTTAGGGCAACCACATCCGCACCGGGTTTTTCTTGGATCAAGGCAAACATATCACCACCGATGCCTGTCATCTGTGGTTCACACAGCCCTAACAGTACGCCGGCGGCGATGGCTGCATCCACTGCGTTGCCGCCTTGCTTTAGCACATCAATCGCAACGCCCGCCGCCAAAGGGTGCGATGTCGCACACATGCCTTCGGTTGCATAAACCGCTGATCGCCCGTTTTGATGAAAGTCCCGCATATCTACCCCCGAATGTTACGACCTACAGTGTAGGGCGCAGCACAAAGGATCAAGCGGGGTGGCGAAATTCCAAGGTTAGATGGTTTGTATCTTCGATCCTTTGTAAGCTGGCCTTTGATGCAACTTTTTGAATCAAACCCCAACCAAAACCGCCATCAGTTTTCGAGGTACTGGTCGCCGGATCAAACACGCGACCGCAATCTTGCAGAACACAATGTACCGCAGTGGGCAGGGCACAGATGTCCAGTGTGGCTGTGCCCGTCGCATCATAGGCGTGATCAACGATGTTGTTGATGCTTTCTGCCAACGCCAATTCAATGTTTGCCGAATAGGCGCCTGCGCATTCCAGAAAACCTGCCACTGCCATAAGTGCGGCATGGCCGTCCGCAGATGTATTTTCAAATGTCAGGGATAGCGCCGTCATGCAGCAGTGCCTTTGACAGTGTCATCTTCCAGAATGTTGAACACACGGTCCATGTGGGTCAGTTTGAAAACCCGTTGCACCAAAGGTTGCAGATTTATGAAATAAACCGCGTGTTTGTCAGCGACCATCTTGGCCACGGACACCAAAACGCCAAGGCCGGAACTGTCGATAAAGTCCACTTTCCCCATATCGATAACAACATCGCGTTCTGCCAGTGTGACCAGTCTCAATGCTGTCTTTTTGACCTTCAAAGCGCAATAGGCGTCCAGACGGGATCCGTTCAGGTGAACTATGTCGCGATCTTCTTCTTGGGTGATTTCGATTTGCATATGGTTTCCCTTCTTGCCTTGTTCCCTGTTTACCCCGAAACAGTTAGGAAAGTGTTCGGAAGGTCATTACATGGTTAACTACGCAGATGTGTCCCGTGCCGTGCGCGGATTGACGGATGGTGAGGCTGATGTGGTTGCCATAATGGCAACCGTGGCAAGTGAAGTGCACCATTCTGACGAACGCTTTGATTGGACTGGATTTTATCGGGTTATTTCACCGGAAATGCTGAAGATCGGTCCCTATCAGGGTGGTCATGGATGTTTGGATATTCCATTTTCCAAAGGCGTTTGCGGGGCGGCTGCACGGACGCAAGAAACGCAGTTAGTTCCAAATGTAGACGAATTTGAAGGACATATTGCATGTGCTTCGACCACTAAATCGGAACTTGTTCTGCCGGTTTGGATTGGATCGGGTAAGTTGATCGGTGTGTTTGATATTGACAGCAATCAACCCAATGCGTTCACATATGAAGATGCAGATCAGTTGGCGGTCCTGTTGAAAATGGCATTCCGGAACGCCTAAACCAACGGTCACACCCGGTGCACACCGCGTACACAGCCTGCACATACCGCAGGTGCAGCAATTTAACCCCATATGTCTTCGCACTTGCGGCGTGAAATTTTCTTGCATTTTTTCACGAGACACGATTACGGTGAAAAAAACTGCTAAAATTTCACGGACGACTCATCAGGTGATCAATGCTGCATACGGCGACAACTCAGAACACGTTAGGGGCGGACATTCGTGCGCTGCGCAAGGCGCGTGGTTTGACCTTGGCCGATTTGGCGGATCAACTGGGCAAATCGGTCGGATGGTTGTCGCAGGTCGAACGTGACCTGTCCGATCCTTCGGTCGGTGATCTGCGCGAACTGGCGGATGCATTGGATGTGTCTGTTAGCAGTCTTTTCGGATCATCTGCTGCCCCTGCCGAAGAAGCAGGCTTTGTCGTGCGTCAGGGCAACCGTCGTCCGATCGGAAGCCGCGAACAGGGGCTGGTCGAAGAACTGTTATCCCCCGACCTGACTGACGATTTCGAAGTCGTCTATTCCACGTTCGAAGCTGGATCAAAACTGGTCGAACCGAAAGAACGCCCAACCCAAGAAGTTGGCTATATCCTGTCTGGTTCTTTGCGGGTCACAATTGGCGATAAAACATTCGAAGTGTCCGCTGGTGACAGCTTCCGCATTCGCGGTGAACAATACAAATGGGAAAACACCACAGATGCGCCGTGTCAGGCGATCTGGGTTATCTCACCACCGGTGTACTGATGCAGTGTACCATGACATTGTCAGGGAGGGCATCATGCTGAAGGGATCGTGCCTGTGTGGCGCCGTATATTTCACGGCTGAGGACAAACGCACTGCAACCAGTTGCCATTGTTCCCAGTGCCGCAAGCAATCTGGCCACTATTGGGGGTCAGGCACTGTTGAAAATGACAAGCTGACAGTGACGGGCGATGTGCGTTGGTACAGCCATACGCCGGGGATCGAACGCGGCTTTTGCCCCACGTGCGGCAGCTTTCTGTTTTGGAAAGACACTTCAGAACCCAAAACCAGTTTTTCGTTGGGATTGATTGATGGGCCAACAGGCCTGACCACAACCCGACATATCTTCACCGCCGACAAAGGCGATTACTACGAATTGGCGGACAATGTTCCGCAACGGGAGGACTAAACATGGCTGATTTTCCAACCACAGCACGGGTTGTTATCATCGGGGGCGGCGTTGTTGGCGCGTCCACATTGTATCATTTGGCAAAAGCAGGCTGGAAAGACTGTGTTCTGCTGGAAAAGAATGAACTGACAGCGGGATCGACTTGGCACGCAGCGGGCAACTGCCCGAACTTTGCGCCGAACTGGTCCGTTATGAACATGCAGCGGTATTCGTTGGACATGTACCGTGATCTGGGTGTCGAGGTGGACTACCCGATGAACTATCACGTCACTGGGTCCGTGCGTTTGGCGCATTCCAAAGAACGCATGCAGGAATTTGAAAAGATCGCGGCACAGGCGCAAGCCTTGGGCCTGCCGATCGAAATGAATACTAATGCTGAAATGCAAGAACATAACCCGTTCTTGGAAACGCACGATCTGATGGGCGGTCTGTATGATCCGTTGGATGGTGACATTGATCCGGCGCAGTTGACGCAAGCCTTGGCCAAAGGTGCGCGGGATGCGGGTGGCCGGATTGAACGTTTCTGCCCTGCGATTGGCATCGACCGTGATGGAGACGAATGGATCGTGAAGACGGAAAAGGGCGATATTCGTTGTGAATTCGTCGTCAACTGTGCGGGTTATTATGCCCAACGCGTGGGTGAAATGTTCAAGCCGTTCGGCGGGCGCACCGTGCCAATGGTTGTCATGTCGCACCAGTATTTCCTGACAGAAGAAATTCCAGAACTGGCGGAATGGACCAAAGAAAAAGGTCACAAGATGCCGTTGATCCGCGACGTGGATTCATCGTATTATCTGCGTCAGGATAAGAACGGTCTGAACCTTGGACCGTATGAATCCAACTGTAAGGCACACTGGGTCACGCCTGATGATCCGATGCCGGAAGATTTCAGCTTCCAACTGTATCCAGATGATCTGGAACGGTTGGAGTGGTATATTGAGGACGCGATGGCCCGTTTGCCGTTGCTGGGAACCGCCGGTGTTGGTCGCAATATCAACGGTCCTATTCCATACGCACCGGATGGTCTGCCAATGATAGGCCCAATGCCAGGTGTGAAGAATGCGTTCGAAGGTCATTCCTTCACGTTTGGGATTACCCAAGGTGGTGGTGCAGGTAAAATCCTGTCCGAATGGATCATGTATGGTGAAACGGAATCCGACAACTGGGCGTCCGATCCGCGTCGCTACACCGATTACACCGACCACGATCACTGTCATGCCAAGGCGTTGGAAACATATGGTCACGAATACGGCATTCACTATCCGCAAAAAGAATGGCCAGCAGGTCGTGATAAAAAGCTGTCCCCCTGTGACGCGAAAATTCGTGAACAAGGCGCTGTCATGGGCGCGTATAACGGTTGGGAACGTGCCAATTGGTTCGCGAAAGACGGTGACGACACATCTATTGAATCCACTGAAACTTGGGACCGTAGGGGCCCTTGGGAACAGCGGATCAAAGAAGAAGTCGAAGCTGTGCGCGATGGCACGGGTGTTTTGGATTTGTGTGGGTTCAGCCGGTATAATCTGGACGGTGAAGGCGCTGCTGAATGGTTGCGCGGCATGGTTGCAGGTGCGTTGCCAAAGATTGGCCGCATGAACCTGGCGTATTTCGCAGATAACAAAGGTAAGATTTTGACAGAGATGTCATTGGTGCGTCACACTGAGGATCACTTTACCCTGATCACCGCCGCTGCCGCGCAATGGCATGATTTCGAGGTTCTGTCTAAAGCCCTGCCAGAAGGTCTGACGCTGACCGATCACACCCGCGATTTCAACACGCTGATCGTTTGCGGCCCAACCGCGCGTGAAGTGTTTGAGAAAATGGGTGTGGAGGCTGATCTGTCTTTGGGTTGGTTGACGCATCAGTCGGGCAAAGTTGCAGGCAAAGACGTGCATCTGTTGCGCGTATCCTTTGCGGGTGAACTGGGTTGGGAAATCCATGCATCTATGGATGATTGCGCCGAAATCTATGATGCTGTTCTGGTCGCAGGTGCCAAACCATTTGGCATGTACGCGCTGAATTCGATGCGTGTTGAGAAAGGTTATCGTGCTTGGAAAGGGGATCTGTCCACTGATTACAGCCTGCTTGAAGGCGGTTTGGAACGGTTTGTGAAACTGGACAAACCACAAGATTTCCCGGGCAAAGCGGCATTGCAGGCTGAAAAGCAACGCGGTGTGACGCAGCGTTTTGCAACGTTGATCATGGATCACCACGCAAGCGATGCGCCTTATATGTCTCCGATTTATTCTGGTGACGAGGTTGTCGGTGCAGTGACATCCTGTGCGATGGGATATCGGTCTGGCCAGATTGTGGTTTTGGCGATGTTGAAAGCTGATTTGCATGATGTTGGCACAGAGGTCGAAATCAACGTGTTCGGGGATCGCGTAAAGGCGACTGTGCAGGCGGATCAGCCTGTATGGGACCCGGAAAACGCGCGTATTCGGGCGTAAGTGTTTGCGGATGGGCGGTCCCC
>JBMZCY010000100.1:0-7039 GCA_049613825.1 Planktomarina sp. | reverse complement strand
CTGGTTGAAAACTTCGGTTCTGAGATTGACGGATCTTCCGGTCAGCACCCAGCACCATCCGAAGAATTGGCTGCACGTTTTGTTGAAATGGCCGATGGCGCGTTTGATGCAACCTCACCATTCGCACCAGAATCCTATGACGCAGCAGCGCTGATCATGTTGGCAATGCAAGCTGCCGGTTCCGCTGAACCAGCAGATTATGCATCTAAACTGATGATGGTTGCAAACGCACCGGGTGAAAAAATCCAAGCGGGTGAACTGGCAAAAGGCCTGCAAATCCTGGCAGACGGTGGCGACATCGATCTGGTTGGTGCAACTGGTGTTGAATTGATTGGCCCAGGCGAAGCAGCTGGTTCTTACCGCGTTGTCGGTTTTGAAGGTGGCGAAGAAGTGACTGCTGGCCGCAAATAAGCGACTGCATTAAATGACAGGCAGCCCCTACTCCGGTCGGGGCTGTTTTTATATCTGGGGAACATTATCACATGATCAAGGTTGAAAACCTTCACCGTCATTTCGGCGGTTTTCGGGCTGTGGACGGCGCGTCACTGGAAATCGAAGCAGGATCAATCACTGGATTGATCGGACCGAACGGTGCTGGAAAGACCACCTTGTTCAACGTGATCGCGGGTGTACTACCACCAACGTCAGGCACTGTGACGATGAACGGCGAAGACATCACCGGCCTGCCCCCACATGAATTATTTCACAAAGGTTTGCTGCGAACCTTCCAGATTGCCCATGAATTTTCGTCCATGTCGTGCCGCGAAAATCTGATGATGGTGCCCGGTGCCCAGTCAGGTGAAACGCTTTGGAACACATGGTTCGGCCGCAGACGCATCGCAGATGAAGAACGCGCGTTGCGGGCGAAGGCGGACGAAGTTCTTGAGTTTCTAACCATTGAACATCTTGCCGATCACAAGGCAGGTCAGGTCTCTGGTGGACAGAAAAAGCTGCTGGAACTGGGCCGCACGATGATGGTCGACGCGAAAATCGTGTTCCTTGATGAAGTGGGCGCTGGCGTAAACCGGACGCTTTTGAACACCATTGGCGACGCAATCATCCGTCTGAACAAAGAACGCGGCTATACATTCGTCGTCATTGAACACGACATGGATTTCATTGGCCGCTTGTGTGATCCGGTGATCTGCATGGCCGAAGGTAAGGTCTTGGCGCAAGGTACGTTGGCTGAGATTAAAGCGAACGAACAAGTGATCGAGGCCTACTTGGGCACTGGATTAAAGAACAAAGGTGCGGCGTAATCGATGCTGCGCACAGGTTACAATTCACATAGTTTCTGCGGATTAGCACTGTCTGTGCTGATTCCATCTGTGCTGTGCGCCACCCTTGTCCAATCCCAAACAATCGAAGAAGTATCACGATCCAATTATCTGGGCCAAGAAGTTATCTTGTTGTCTGACCACAGTTGGAAATTCGCAGACAGCACTGTGACATTGGCCAGTATACAAGCCAAATTTAACGCACCTTGCAAAGTGATGGGGGGCGGAACAGGTGAAATATGCCCCTCGGCATTTTGGACATTACAGGACACGACTTCCGACGAAGGTTTTATAATGTTCTCTTATCAGGGGCCGAATTATAGCACCACATTGGACGTCATCATTCACCCAACCTTCGGACATGATGGCGCGATAGAGGCGTATTTGGCGGATGGTGATGAACCTGCTGACGGGCTGTTGGGTAAGGCGTTAAAACTCATCTTTGGATATGAAGATCCAGTCATCACAACATACCGCCTGGGGGATGTTGCTATCAAACGCGACTCGTTTGAATTTCCTGGTGTGTATTCCGAAACCATTGAATTGATCGATGCCGTATCTGGTTTGGAAATCAATCTATCTGTTATCGCTACGGATGATTCCAATGCGCTAAATACTGAACCTGCCATTGCAGATGTTTTCAGCACAATACACGTCGACGGAATGTCGCTAGCCGACATTATCGCCCAAGACAGTTTTACGCATGGGAGTGCGCAACAATGACCGAACCCTTCCTAATCGGTGATACCATGACAGGTGGTTATGGCAAAGGCCCCGATATTTTGCATGACTGTACAATTGCCGTGAACCCAGGCGAAATTGCTGTAATCGTAGGCCCCAACGGTGCGGGTAAATCGACGGCTATGAAAGCTGTCTTCGGGATGCTGGATGTGCGATCCGGTTCTGTGCGTTTGGATGGCGAAGACATCACGAAACTGTCCCCGCAGGATCGTGTGAAGAAAGGCATGGGGTTTGTGCCGCAGACCTCGAACATCTTTACCTCGATGACGGTGGAAGAGAATTTAGAGATGGGGGCTTTCATCCGTACCGATGAAATTGCCGAGACAATGGAACAAGTCTACGAGTTGTTCCCCATTTTGCGCGAAAAACGCCGCCAAGCCGCGGGTGAGTTGTCTGGCGGTCAGCGTCAGCAAGTCGCTGTGGGTCGTGCGTTGATGACCCAGCCTAAAGTTTTGATGCTGGATGAACCGACGGCAGGTGTGTCGCCGATTGTGATGGATGAATTGTTTGACCGGATTATTGAAGTGGCCCGCACGGGAATTTCGATCTTGATGGTCGAACAAAACGCCCGGCAAGCGTTGGAGATTGCGGATAAGGGTTATGTTCTTGTTCAAGGTGCGAACCGGTTTACGGATACAGGGGCTGCACTTTTGGCTGATCCCGAAGTCCGTAAGTCGTTCTTGGGGGGGTGATCTGATGGATAGATTGCATGCCTCCGGCGGGAGTTTTTTTAGCAATAGAATTTGTGGGGCCTTGTGTTTCGCTGCGGGCGTTTTGTGCGCGGGGCAAGCCATGGCGACCGAGTGTGTGTTTACGACTGAATGTATCGCGGGTGAAACCTGTACAGATACTGATTTTCAAGTCTCAATGGAACGTGATCCGGACGTGCGGACACAGGCGCGTTTGGTTACTGAATTTGGAATTTTTCAGGGGCTATACTCAAACTCGCGAGGCAATCCGCCTGAAAACGTTGTCGCCTTTCTGCGCGATACTGGCGACAGCTATCATCTAAGTTGGACTGAGACATCTGCATGGTTGACCTTGCACATGCCGTCGTCGGACCTTGCCATTACTTATCTTGGCCAATGTGGGGAAAACACATGACCGATTTCATCAACGCCTTCGTTGTACTTTCTAACTTCGTCCTTATTCCCGCCTTCGCCTATGGCGCGCAACTGGCGCTGGGGGCTTTGGGGGTGACGTTGATTTATGGCATCTTACGGTTCTCGAACTTTGCACACGGGGATACAATGGCCTTTGGGGCCATGACGACGATCCTGTTTACATGGTTGTTTCAAGGCATGGGGATCGGTTTGGGACCTTTGCCTACGGCTCTGCTGGCGTTGCCGATTGGTATCACGTTGACAGCGCTGTTTGTGCTGGGGACCGACAAAGTCGTGTACCAGTTCTATCGTCGTCAAAAGGCCGCTCCTGTTATTCTGGTGATCGTGTCCATGGGCGTGATGTTCATCATGAACGGTCTGGTGCGCTTTATCATTGGACCGGATGAACAGCGCTTTACCGATGGCGAACGCTTCATCATTTCGGCGCGGGAATTCAAAGCGTTGACAGGTCTGAAAGAAGGTCTGGCCTTCAAGACGACCCAAGGGATTACGATTGTCACAGCAGTGATTGTGGTGATTGCGTTGTTCTATTTCCTGAACCGCACACGCACGGGGAAATCCATGCGGGCCTATTCGGATAACGAAGATTTGGCGTTATTGTCGGGCATCAACCCCGAACGTGTTGTGATGATTACGTGGATCATTGTGGCGGCACTGGCGACGACGGCAGGTGTTCTGTACGGGTTGGATAAATCGTTCAAACCGTTCACGTATTTCCAACTTCTGCTGCCGATTTTCGCAGCGGCCGTTGTTGGCGGATTGGGCAGTCCGATTGGGGCTATCGCAGGTGGTTTTGTCATCGCGTTTTCCGAGGTGTTGATTACCTATCCGTTCAAGAAGGTCATCACCTATCTGATGCCCGATGCGCTGGACCCCAACGGTCTGCTGCAACTTCTGTCGACCAACTATAAATTTGCAGTCAGCTTCTCGATCCTGATTATCGTGCTGCTGTTCCGCCCGACGGGCCTGTTCAAAGGAAAATCCGTATGACCGATATGCAACGGAAAATCGCCCTGTTCGGGGGCGTTGCGATCCTGATCCTTGGAACCGGGTTTATTCAAAGCTGGAATTCAGCGTTGCTGATCCTGAACTTTGGTCTTGTGTCTGCAATCATGGCGTTGGGTGTGAACCTGCAATGGGGCTTTGCCGGATTGTTTAACGTTGGCATCATGGGCTTTGTTGCGCTTGGCGGGTTGGCCACAGTGATCATCGGCATGCCCCCCACCGAAGGCGCTTGGGCCGCAGGTGGTCTGCGCATCGGGTTTGGTCTGATCCTTGGGGCGATGACTGTTATCGCGGCTGTTCTGGTTCAGCAGAAACTGCCTGCCGGACGTCAGCGCACATGGATCACAATTTCTGTGATCGGTGTGGGGTTCTTCATCTACCGCTATGTCTTTGATGGTGGTGTTGCCGCGGTTGAGGCTGTGGATGCCGCGCGAACCGGCTACCTCGGTGGTCTTGGCCTGCCTATCCTGTTGTCTTGGCCTGTGGGTGGCCTGTTTGCAGCAGCCGGGGCTTGGGTTATCGGGAAAACGGCGTTGGGTCTGCGGTCGGATTATTTGGCCATCGCGACGCTTGGCATTTCCGAAATCATCATTGCGGTACTGAAAAACGAAGACTGGCTGGCGCGGGGCGTTAAGAACGTAAACGGTATTCCACGTCCTGTAGCCTACGAAGTTAATTTGCAGAACGATCCATCGTTTGTAGAAAGGGCGGCGGGGTTGGGACTGGACCCTACCACTGCGTCGACCCTGTATGTAAAAATCAGCTATGGCATTTTGTTCGCTGTCGTTCTGGTCATCATTTTGGTACTTGCACAACTGGCTCTGAAGTCCCCATGGGGCCGCATGGTGCGCGCCATTCGTGACAATGAAACTGCGGCGCGGGCGATGGGTAAAAACGTCAAAGCGCGTCACTTGCAAATCTTCGTTCTCGGGTCCGCCATTTGTGGTGTGGCTGGTGCGATGATGACGTCGCTAGATGGCTTGTTGGCACCGACGTCTTATCAACCGCTGCGCTTTACCTTCCTTGTTTGGGTGATGGTGATTGTGGGTGGATCGGGCAACAACTATGGCGCAGTGCTGGGTGGATTCCTGATCTGGTTCTTGTGGGTACAAGTCGAACCGATGGGAACATTGCTGATGAATATCATCACAGCAGGCATGGCAGATGGATCATCGTTGAAAGAACATCTGATGGATTCAGTCGCCCATATGCGGTTGTTAACCATGGGTCTTATCATGCTGCTTGTGCTTAGATTTGCCCCAAGGGGCCTGATCCCCGAGAAGTAATCGTTCCCACACGGGAACAGGCCTGTGGCAGCACTGCCACGGGCACCACATTGCCCCTTTCCATTTCCTGCATTGCAGCATAAGCGACGCAGAAATAATGGAGATTTCAGCAATGGACATGCGCAACATCGCGATCATCGCACACGTTGACCACGGCAAAACAACCCTCGTTGACGAACTGCTGAAACAGTCCGGCACTTTCCGCGAAAACCAGGCCACGACCGAACGGGCGATGGACAGTAATGATCTGGAACGCGAACGTGGTATTACGATTCTTGCGAAAGCGACGTCCGTGGAATGGCAGGGTCACCGCATCAACATCGTGGACACTCCGGGGCACGCGGATTTTGGTGGCGAAGTTGAACGCATTCTGTCCATGGTTGACGGTGTTGTCCTGTTGGTAGATGCGGCCGAAGGCCCGATGCCACAGACGAAATTCGTGACGTCCAAAGCACTGGCACTTGGCCTGAAACCAATCGTTGTGCTGAACAAAGTCGACAAACCGGATGCAGAACCTGACCGTGCGTTGGATGAGTGTTTCGACCTGTTCGCATCATTGGATGCGACCGACGAACAGCTTGATTTTCCAGTGTTGTACGCGTCTGGTCGAAATGGTTGGGCAGACGATGAACTGGACGGTCCGCGTAAAGATTTGGAAGCCATGTTCAAAATGGTTGTCAAACACGTAGAAGCACCACTGCAGATTCAAGAACAAGGCAAACCATTTTCAATGCTGGCAACGACTTTGGGCGCTGACCCATTCATCGGTCGTATTCTGACAGGCCGTGTAGAAACAGGCATCCTGAAACCGGGCGACACTGTGAAAGCGCTGTCCCGTGACGGCTCCAAAATCGAACAATTCCGCTGCACAAAAATTCTTGCCTTCCGTGGCCTACAACAAGCGCCAATCGACGAAGCCGTTGCAGGCGACATCGTATCTATTGCAGGGATGACCAAAGCGACCGTTGCAGACACCTTGTGCGCACCGGAAGTTGACGCCGCGATCCCGTCGCTGCCAATTGATCCGCCAACCATTTCCGTGACCTTTGGCATCAACGACAGCCCGCTGGCTGGCCGTGACGGTAAGAAAGTTCAGTCCCGCGTCATCCGCAAACGTCTGATGGACGAAGCGGAAACCAACGTGGCGATCAAAGTGACCGACACTCCGGGCGGTGAAGCGTTCGAAGTGGCAGGGCGCGGCGAATTGCAGATGGGCGTTCTGATCGAAAACATGCGTCGTGAAGGGTTTGAACTCTCAATCTCTCGCCCGAAGGTGTTGTTCCGCGAAATCGACGGCGAACGGATGGAACCGATCGAAGAAGTCACCATCGACGTTGATGAAGAATACTCCGGCGCTGTGATCGAGAAAATCACCGGTGTCCGCAAAGGTGAGCTGACGGAAATGAAATCCGCAGGTGCAGGCAAAACCCGCATCATAGCACACGTCCCCTCCCGTGGCTTGATCGGGTACCAAGGTGAATTCCTGACCGACACACGCGGTACGGGTATTCTGAACCGCGTCTTCCACGACTGGGCACCACACAAAGGTGCCATTCCGGGCCGTCGCGCAGGTGTTCTGATTTCCATGGTGCCAGGCGTGTCCGTC
>JBMZCY010000099.1:0-7177 GCA_049613825.1 Planktomarina sp. | reverse complement strand
TTTACCTAGAGCTGATCGGGGGCCGCCAGCCTGATCTGGTACTGGCCCCGACAGAACAGAAAAAAGATGCACAAGATGATGGTGGTGATTGGCGCCCCACGGCGCGGCCTACGCCGCTACCATCGCGCTTATCGGATACAGAAAAGGCGGCGCACGAGGTATTCGTGGCCGCCTTGAATGATCCGATTTGGAATAAAGCTTAGTTCGCTTTTTCTTTTTGTGCCGCAGCTTGTTCTTGCAAGCGACGTGCTACTTCGTTGCGGTACATACCGATGAAATCCATCGTTTCCAGGTTCAGCGGCGGGAAGCCACCGTCGCGGGTTACGTCTGCAACAATCCGGCGCAGGTAGGGGAAAATCATGCGCGGGCATTCGATCATAAGATAAGGGTGCATCTGGTCTTCTGGCACACCTTCAACGTGGAAAATTCCAGCGTATTCGATTTCCAGCAGGAACATCTTGTCGCCGCTGTCTTTCGCTTTGGATTCGATTACAGTTTTGATGATCACCTCAAACTGGTTGTCCGCGCCGCGCTTCTTGGCGTCCAGATTAACCTGAACCGAAACCTCTGGCTGGACATCGCCGCTGACGCCTTTTTGGGACAGAATATTCTCAAACGACATGTCGCGAACGTACTGTGCCAGAACTTTCATCTGCGGTTGTGTTGGTGTGGTTTGCTTTTCTTCTTCAGCCATTGGCCTGCTCCTCAAAAATATGTTGCCAGTTCCGTAACAAATTGTTCACGGACCCTCAATCTTTGTTCCATGGGGATTGGTCATTGGGATCGCCAACTTCGTGAAATTCGCCGTCAATTACAGTATTACTAGGCTGTGGATGTCGTGGTTGTTGCGGCGTGTGGATTTTAATCCGTGTTTTCGCGTATTTTAGAATGGCGTCGCGCACCGATGGAATCAGCAGGCTGAACCCGACGGCATCCGTGAAAAAACCTGGCGTCAGCAACAAAGCACCTGAAAATAAAATCATCGCCCCGTGGGCCAGCGGTGGCGTCGGGTCCGAAAATTCAGACATACTGCGCTGTAGATTCCCTAAGGCCGCCAACCCTTGGGATCGTACAAGATACGTGCCTGCAATCGCAGTCAACAAGACAATCAACAGCGTCGGCCATAGGCCTAACCAGCCGCCAATTTGGATAAACAGGCCGATTTCAATCATCGGAACTGCGATAAACGCGATTAACAACCACATTTGATAACCCTTCTTCTTTGCTTTGGTGGACTTGATCCCACCTGCGACATACATAGGTGCGGTAGCGAATGATTACCATTTACCCTCCGGCGGAAGGCCCTATCAAAATGAGTCAAGAAATGATCCAACTTCTTATACTGGCTGGCATTGTTGTTTTCATGGTGATGCGCCTGCGCAATGCGTTGGGCACCCGTGATGGATATGAGGGTGATAGCGCCCATGGCGGTCGCGCCCCAGTACCCACCCCAAAGCACGACTTCGAGGTCATCGAAGGCGGCTTGGACCAAGATATTGCAGACCACACCGATGTGAACAGCGATAATGGCGACGCATTGGCCCGTATGAAGCGGGTCGAGCCGTCCTTTGGCGTAAGTGATTTTATCGGCGGTGCGCGCGGTGCGTATGAAATGATCCTGATGGCGTTCGAACGTGGCGATATGGATTCGATCAAGCCCTACCTTGCTGACGATGTATTCGAGGCCTTCAACGGAGTCGTAGAGGCTCGCAAAGAACAAGGCTTAACGGTCGAGGCTGAGTTCATCGGTGTACGCGAAGTCAGTTTTGAAGGCGCACAGTTCGTGGATGACATCCGCCGTGCAACAATCGACATCAAGTTCTTGGGCGAAATGACGTCCGCTGTGCGCAACGCAGATGGCGTGATCATCGAAGGTGACCCGAACACAATCAAAAAACAGCGTGATGTCTGGTCATTCTCGCGTGTCATGGGGTCTGACGACCCGAACTGGCAGCTGGTTGCGACGGGCGAATGATCCGTCATGTGTGGGGTATCCTTGCGGCGCTGGGCCTGATGACGGGCGCTGGGCAGGCGGATGTATCCCGCACACTTTTGCAATTCAGTGACCTGAATGGTTGGGCCAGCGATGATCATGGGGTTGCTTTGGCGGCATTTCAGGAAACCTGCATTGATTTTAAGGAGCCGGAATGGATACCGCTGTGCGATATCGCCTTCAAAGCCCCAAACCCACGCCTGTTTTTCGAGACGTTTTTTCAGCCCGTTCTGATTGAAGACGACACCCCTATGCTGTTCACAGGTTATTTTGAGCCTGAATTGAACGGTGCACACAATCGTGGTGGCCAATATCAGACCCCCCTGTATGCGATGCCAGATGGTATACAAAAAGGCACCCCGTGGTTGACGCGCCGACAGATTGATCAAGGTGCAATCGCAGGGCGGGGGTTAGAGTTGGCTTGGGTTGATGATCCGGTTGCCGCGTTCTTTTTGCAAATCCAAGGGTCGGGGCGCGTTCGGATGAACGACGGCACGATGATGCGGCTGGGTTTTGGTGGGGCAAACGGACATCCATATCGATCTATCGGCAAGGAAATGATCGCGCGTGGGATTTTTGAACCACATCAGGCGTCGGCCAAGCGGATTGCGGATTGGGTGCGTGACAATCCAACGGCGGGCCGACAACTACTATGGCATAATCCGTCCTATGTGTTTTTCCGCAACGTGGATCATGTTCCAGCCGAAAAAGGTCCGTTGGGCGCGATGAGCCGATCGATTACTAACATGCGATCGATTGCTGTTGATCCGAATTATACAAAATTGGGCGCGCCTGTTTGGATCGAAAAAGGCGGGCGCGATCCCTTGAACAGGTTGATGATTGCGCAAGACACAGGCTCGGCAATCGACGGTGCGCAGCGGGCGGATATCTTTTATGGGACAGGCGATGCTGCAGGTGCTGCGGCTGGTCGTATCAAAGACCCCGGGCGCATGATTGTTCTGCTGCCCACGCGCAGTGCCTTTGCGATGGTGGGTGAGGAGTGATCCCATGGCTCGTAAACTGCGCAAAGAAGAACACGACCTTTGGGAAAAGGTAAAGGAAACGGCAACACCGCTGCGGCCTGATTTGCCGTTTCCACAGACTCCTGTTGTGGATGCGATCTTTGAACGCAGCGCGCCACTGCCGCCAGAAACTAAAATCCCTGCTTTTCGTATTGGGTCACGGTCCAGGCCCGCGATCGCAACAAAGGCCAGTACTCACCCCCCTGCGATGGACGGAAGAACCTTCCGCAAGATGACCCGTGGCCGGCTGTCACCAGAGGCAAGGATTGACTTGCATGGCATGACGGTGGCCGAGGCACACCCAGAGTTGATAAATTTCATCCTGACATCAGCGCAACGACAGATGCGGTTGGTGCTGGTGATTACGGGTAAGGGGCGTGCAAAACGTACGGACAGCCCAATCCCTGAACGTGTGGGTGTATTAAAGCAAAGCCTGCCGATGTGGTTGAACCAACCTCCGATCAAGCAAGTTGTTCTGGACGTCAGTGCCGCGCACCAAAAGCACGGTGGCGGGGGTGCGTTTTATGTTTATCTAAGACGTACGCGGTAGCAGGTTTTTCTGCTGTACGATTGTAAATGCAATCAGCATTAGGACGGTCATCAACGCAAAATAACCAGCGATACACCAATACTGCGTCATAAGGGGAACGCCTGCGTCAATCAGATAACCTGTGATCCCCGGTCCAAGGGCTGATCCTAGAACCATAATTGCCGCCGCCATGGATTTGATTGCGCCTAGATGGCGTGTGCCAAAGAATTCTGCCCAAAACGCCGTTGGAATTGCTTTCCCTGCACCCGCAGTTAGCCCCATGAATGCAAAGCCAGCACCCATCCAGACCACGCTATCGACCATTGCAAAGCACGCAAAGGCAGCGATGCAAGGAATTTGGTGATAGGGCAGCAATCTGGCTGTGCCAAATTTGTCTAACGCCCAGCCACTGATCATCGTTGCGAGGATTGTTGTGGCGGTGAATAGGGGGAAGAATTGGACCAATTGAATGTGCGCAAACCCCAACACCTCGGCATAGTGAACTTGGTGGAAGATGAATGCGCTGATGAAACTGGGCGGCCCCATTACGACAGGCGCCATGATCCAGAACAGCGGGTGTCGCAGGACCTCAACCCGTGTCCAATGTTTTCCCAGCATTCCTTCTGATTGGTCCTGCATGACAATAGATTGCGGGGTGCGTTCAGTTTTCAGCAGTCGCATTAGGATGGGGATAGCGCCCAGAATCACTAACGTTGCAACGACCCAGATCGCCTGCCAGCCAACAAACGCGAATGCAAAAACCACTGCAATCGGGATCATTGATTCTCCAGCTGCATACCCCAGCGACGCTAGCGATAACGCCTTGCCACGTGTCGTCACAAACCAACGCGAAGTGGCGACGGATGCAATGTGGGACAGCATACCTTGCCCCATAAGTCGCAATATAAAAATCATCGGGATCAGCATCCAGGTGGCATTTGCCTGTGACATCCAAAATGCTGCAGTTGCGAACACACCCAGAACCACAGGAACCAAACTGCGCACGCGGTATTGGTCTGTAAGCGTTCCGGCCCACAGCATGACCGCCGCTGATCCAATCGTCGCGAAGGTATACATGCTGCCCCATTCACCGTGCGACAGGCCCAGGTCGCTCTGAATAAACCCAGCAAACAGTGCGATGAAATACGTCTGACCAAAGCCTGACACCAGCATCAAAAGCCCGCCAGCGGTCAGCCAGCGGGCATTGATTTTTACGAAAGCCAGCAAGTTCTACAAGACGTAGCGGGACAGATCAGCAGATTGCGCCAGCTCTGCAATGTGCTTGTTCACATAGTCGGCGTTGATTTCCACATCTGCGCCAGACTGTTCCGGTGCATCAAAGGACAGATCTTCGAACACCCGTTCAATGATCGTGTACAACCGCCGCGCACCGATGTTTTCGACACTTTGGTTCACATCTGCCGCCGCCTTCGCCAGTGCCGCAACGCCATCATCCGTAAATGTCACTGTCACCCCTTCGGTCCCCATAAGGGCCGAATATTGTAGGGTTAAGGCATTCTCGGTCTCTTTCAAAATCCTTACAAAGTCCGCTTCGGTCAGATCGCGCAGTTCCACGCGGATCGGCAGGCGGCCTTGCAGTTCAGGCAGTAAATCAGACGGTTTTGCCACATGAAACGCACCAGACGCGATGAACAGAATGTGGTCTGTCTTCACAGGCCCATGTTTCGTGGAAACGGTTGTGCCCTCAATCAAAGGTAACAGATCACGCTGCACCCCTTCACGACTTACATCCCCACCACGGGCATCGGAACGGGCGCAAACTTTGTCGATTTCATCCAAGAAAACGATTCCGTTTTCCTCAACCGCCGTAAGTGCCGCCTTGGTCACGGTTTCATCATCCAGCAACTTGTCGGCTTCGTCCGCGATCAGAACTTCATGGCTTTCGGCCACGGTCAGTTTCTTTTTGACAGTCTGATTTCCGAACGCTTTGCCGAACATATCGCCAAGATTCATCATCCCCATTGACGCACCTGGTTGACCGGGAATGTCGAACATTGGCGCACCTTTGGGGGTATCGGCTAGGTCCAATTCAATCTCTGTATTATCCAGCTCACCCGTCCGCAGCTTTTTGCGGAACATGTCGCGGGTTGCGGGGCGGGCGTCTTCGCCAGCAATGGCTGTAATCACACGCTCTTCCGCCGCCTCAATCGCGCGTTGCTTCACGTCTTCGCGCATGTGGTCGCGGGTCATGGCAATGGCGGAGTCCACCAAGTCACGCACGATCTGTTCCACATCGCGACCAACATAGCCGACTTCTGTAAACTTCGTCGCCTCAACCTTCAAAAACGGCGCGCGGGCCAGTTTTGCCAAGCGGCGAGAGATTTCAGTTTTGCCAACGCCAGTAGGCCCGATCATCAGAATATTCTTTGGATACACTTCATCGCGCAAGTCATCTGGCAGTAATTTCCGCCGCCAGCGATTGCGCAATGCCACGGCCACAGCACGTTTGGCATCGGCTTGTCCGATGATGAAACGATCCAGTTCTGATACAATTTCGCGAGGGGTTAAATCAGTCATGCGTTAATCACCTCAACCACCATGTTTCCGTTTGTGTAGACACAGATGTCAGCGGCGATGGACAGTGACTGCCGTGCGATTGCTTCTGCGTCTTTGTCTGTTTCTTGTAGGCCACGTGCCGCAGCGAGGGCGAAGTTTCCGCCCGATCCAATGGCAGCTACGCCATGTTCCGGTTCCAGAACATCGCCCGCGCCTGTGATAATCAACAGCTCGGTACCGTCTGTCACAATCAACATTGCTTCCAGTTTTTGCAGGTACTTGTCCGTACGCCAGTCCTTTGCCAATTCGACCGATGCACGGGCCAGTTGACCGGGGGTAGCTTCTAACTTCGCTTCCAGCCGTTCCAACAAAGTAAACGCATCAGCGGTCGATCCAGCAAATCCGACGATCACATCTTGCCCGCCCGGTTTCAGGCGGCGCACTTTGCGGGCTGTGCCCTTGATAACCGTCTGCCCCAGGCTGACCTGTCCGTCGCCGGCGATGGCAACTTGCCCGTTCCGTTTCACACCAACAATGGTGGTCCCGTGCCAGCCGGGAAAATCTGAATTGGCCATGCTGTGCCTCCGTTAACTTATGTATAATATGGAAGGTGTAGCGCAGGGTCACAAGGGGCCGCGCGAATTGCAGGGGCAGGCATTTGGGCAAACCGGATCATGTAACCGTTTTTCTGGACGACGGAATGTTTTCTGCTGCTCAAGCGGGCGCACACAACTTTCTTTTGAAACTAAAGGGTGTTTTGGAAGGGGCGGGCGCTAAGGTGGCATTCGCTGCGGAGATCCACCAACCCCTAATCACTTACAACTATACGATATCGCATATGACGGGCCCCATAGGGCCGAATACTGTCATCTTCCGTAGGGTGATTGCATATCCATTCTGGCACATCGATCGTGACGAAAAGCGCTGGAATTGGACGACAGCGAGGGCGGAATTCGATGCAGATGCCATCAACTCCGTTAGCGCAGAAGAGTTTGTGGATCGTCAGCGCAAGCGGCTTTATGGGGCATCGGTGTCGCCGCAGGATTTCATTCTGATCCCGCTTCAGGGGCGTCTGACAAAACACCGCAGCTTCCAATCTTCGTCACCTATTTCGAT
>JBMZCY010000098.1:0-7178 GCA_049613825.1 Planktomarina sp. | reverse complement strand
TGGCATCAGATGGCCAGTATCCTGCCCTATTGTTTCTGAAATCCCACGAAAAACCCGAAAACGCGCGCCTTAGTTGGTGACAGATTAAATACAATCTGGCGAATTATGCCCGAAAATTTCTTATACCGACCCAATTCCAGCCCCAGATCACCAGCATATTAATCCCATAACCAGTAACACGAAGGAGTGTACATTATGGGCAAGTTACGTTTCCTGTCAGGCGTTGTGAAACAGTCTGAAAAGAATAACCCTGCAATGCCATGGGCCGGCAAAAAATCGCGGGCCAAATCTGGCCGCAAGGCAGCATAACCACACAAGTTTCTACCTGAGCACTGCACTCAAACCACTTAAGCGCGACGCGCGGGTCCATGACGGGCCCCCCATCGTTGCGACATTTTTTTTCGTGCAGGTCGCGATAAGGGACTGAAAACATGACATACTTGGAAAAAGTCACACCTACATCCGCAGGCATCCCACAGCGGAAATTTCACCGCTTGTATAATGTCAGTTATTTGGCTGCCAATGGTGATCAAAAACAGCTGGAACGCAAATTGCCTGCGCGTCCCGCGTTTGAAAAAGCCTGTGCTGCCTTCGGGCGTGGCACCCTCATTGACACCGTTGACGGACCTGAGGCTATCGAAGATTTGCAACCGAGTATGTGGGTAAAAACCCCAATCGGGCAAGCACGGATCACATGGATCGGCAGTACCGTGATGATCCCGGACTTACATGCATCGTCAGAATCTGCCCTGACCCAACTGATCCGTGTGCAAACATCTATTTTGTCACAGTCGGAATATGGCGATTTGGTCCTTGGACCTTTGGCACGAATTGCCCGCCCTCTGCCCGATGCAATGGACGGGCAAGCATTTCGCTACATGGATCCGTATGCAGCATTCGGGGATGGGGCCGTGTTCCCGATCACCCCGTCCAGCCCCGTGCGCATGTTCCAAATCATGCTGGAAGGCGCATGCGTTGTGTGTACCCAAGGGCTCGCGGTCGAAACACTGAATCCTGGTCATCTAAAGGAATTTGCAACTGCAGAAGACTGGCCATTGCTCGCCCAGTTGTTTGCATCAGCGCCGGCCCCTCAGTCGGTTGCGGCAACGGCGTAAGCTGTTGCCTTAGGGCGCTGGCCGTTATGCGTTCGGTCAGCGTCTTGTACTATGCGTCTTTGGCCAAACGATCTTCCAACACATCAAATGGTACACCCGGCGTGTCCTTTGCGCCGCGAATAACCAGCGATGTCTTAACGCTGGCCACATTGTCAGCAGATGTCAGTTGTTCTGTCAGAAATGTCTGGAACGTTGACAGATCGGGTGCCACGCATTTCAGCAGGAAATCCACTTCGCCGTTCAACATGTGGCATTCGCGGACCAGCGGCCATTCATTGCACAGCGCTTCAAACGCAGTCAGGTCCACTTCGGCCTGACGTTCCAGGCCGACACTAGCGAAAACCTGCACTTCAAACCCCAGACTGCGCGGGTCCACATCAGCATGATAGCCGCGAATATATCCGCTTTCTTCCAACGTGCGCACGCGGCGCAGGCAGGGCGGTGCGGAAATGCCGACACGTTTGGCAAGTTCAACATTGGTCATACGCCCGTCTGCTTGCAATTCAGCAAGGATCATTCGGTCGATGTGATCTAAACGGTGCATTGCGGACTCCGGTTTGATATCTTTTCGGTTCTTTAAGCTGAACGTGCCCGTTGCGCAATAATATTTCAACACCACGCAACATAATGTCTCACTCGTAACGCGTGTGTGTCGGGCCTGTATTCAGCCCGCCAATCTGATTATATCGCCCTAACAGATTCAATGCAGATAGGATTCGACATGTCTGACACCCGCCACACCCGCGTTCTTATCATCGGCTCTGGCCCCGCTGGATACACTGCAGGCGTTTATGCCAGCCGTGCAATGCTGAACCCGATTTTGGTCCAAGGGATTGAACCTGGCGGCCAGCTGACAACGACCACCGAGGTCGAAAACTGGCCCGGTGATACCGAAGTCCAAGGCCCCGACCTGATGATCCGGATGCAGGATCATGCAAAGGCAATGGGGACCGAGATTATTGGCGATATTATTACGTCGCTGGATACATCCAAACGCCCGTTCACAGCAGTCGGCGACAGTGGTACTGTTTACACCGCCGATGCCGTGATCCTTGCCACAGGCGCGCGCGCCAAGTGGTTGGGATTAGAGACTGAGGAAAAATTCAAAGGCTTCGGCGTATCTGCCTGTGCGACGTGCGACGGGTTCTTCTATCGTGGCGAAGAAATCGTTGTTGTCGGCGGTGGAAATACAGCCGTTGAAGAAGCACTGTTCCTGACCAACTTTGCCTCCAAGGTAACGTTAATCCATCGTCGTGACGAATTGCGTGCTGAGAAGATTCTGATCGACCGCCTGATGAAACATGAGAAGATTGAGCCGTTGTGGTTCCATGAACTGGACGAAGTTTATGGTTCGGACATGCCGCTGGGCGTTGAAGGTGTAAAGGTAAAGCATACCAAGACGGGCGAGATTACCGATATCCCCGCCAAAGGCGTGTTCATTGCCATTGGTCATGCCCCATCCAATGAATTGGTCAAAGATGTGCTGGAAACCCACATGGGCGGGTACGTCGTGACCAAACCAGACAGCACGGCAACCTCCATCCCCGGCATTTTCGCGGCGGGTGACATCACAGACTATCAATACCGCCAAGCGATCACATCCGCTGGCATGGGTTGCCAAGCGGCCTTGGAAGTTGAACGTTTCTTGGGGGAACAAGACTAATGGCAACGATCGTAATTTCATCCGATCACGCAGACATTCAGCTGCGTCAGAACATTGCCAAACATATTGAAAGATTGGGTCATACGGTGAATGACATCGGGCCAATGACGTCTGAGTCCACGCATTATCCGAAGCATGGGCAAGCGGCGGCCGAGGAAGTTGCATCAGGCCGTGCTGATCTGGGTGTGATCGTCTGCGGCACCGGTCAGGGCATTATGATGGCCGCGAATAAGGTCGCGGGCATCCGGTGTGGTGTCTGTTCCGACACCTTCAGTGCTAAGATGATCCGGGCGCACAACAACGCTAATATGCTCTCGATGGGTGCACGTGTGATTGGTGAAGGTCTTGCCTTGGAAATCGTTGAGGCGTTCCTGTCTACCGATTTCGAAGGCGGCCGTCACGCCACCCGCGTGGACATGATTGAAGACTGACGCCCGATATAATACTGACCAATGCCCCCAAACGACGCTAGGGCATTGGTCGATAAGTGCTGGTACTTATACGATACGCTTAACCACAGCGAAATTCACCACGACGCGCATCCTTTAGCGTTCCGTCGTCTTGACGGATTTTCCAACCACCGCCGCGAACCTTTGCAACATTCGCCTGCCCTAACCCGTTTGCATCACAATATTTTTGTAACCGTGACAGGACTTGGTTGTCAGAAACAGCTTCCGGATAGAACCCGATGTGGAACACAGTTGCGGGGCTGTTGCGACCACGCGGCGAAGCCATGAAGATGCCATCCCGATCAGCAGCGCTTGGAAATGCTGTGGCGATATCATTCGCCATGCTGGCTTTGCGTTCATCCACAGACGGATCAAGGCACCCCGCCAAGGCAAACGCCATTGTACCAATCAAAATGAAATGGTTCATATATCTTCTCCCATTAATACCGTGATGGTTGCAGGTCGACTTTTGTGCCGCAATCGAATGTGGGCCGACTGCAGGAATTGCCGCAATGTTGCCACAGTGCGTGACGTGGAAGCCACGGTTTTGTTATATCTCGCCAAATTCAAAGTATGTTCATTGATGAACAAACATCAAAGTGCAAAGTACGTTCACGAATGAACAATACTTATGTGCGATGTAACTGCCACCATGGCCACGACACCATCATCACCCTTGCAGGACGATCCCGACCTGCTGTTCCGGCTGCTACGCCAGCTGGACATTGCCCCCGACGCGTCCCAACGCGCGATGGCGGGGGCAATTGGTGTATCTTTGGGCCGGATCAATGGCTTGTTACGTGATGCCGTCGAAGCTGGCTTTATCAAAATCGGGCACCGCAACAGTGCCGACAAACGCAGCCACACGGCCTATGACCTGACCCCCAAAGGGGGCGCTGCTAAAAACCAGCTGATCGAAGCCTTTCTAAAACGAAAATTCGCTGAATATGACGCCTTGCATGCCGAATTGACCGGACATGCATCAGGCATAAATCCCCTCAAGTTAAGGAGCACACTGATGCAATCCAATCTTGCCCCCATCCCAGAACTGTTTGTCAGCTATGACAGCGCCCAAAAGATGAAAATGGAAGCGGCGGACCTGACCAGCCACGACCTGACACCGCGTCAGATTTGTGATCTGGAACTGCTGATGAACGGCGGTTTCAACCCGCTGAAAGGGTTCCTTTCTGAGGAAGATTACAATGGCGTTGTCGACAACATGCGCCTTGCGGATGGCACGTTGTGGCCGATGCCAATCACGCTGGATGTCTCTGCAGAATACGCGGCATCGCTGGAATTGGGCCAAGATATCGCATTGCGCGATCAGGAAGGCGTGATTTTGGGTACAATGACCGTGACGGACCGTTGGACCCCAAATAAATCGCACGAGGCTGAAATGGTATTCGGTGCTGATGATTCTGCACACCCTTCGGTGAACTATTTGCACAACCAAGCGGGTAACGTATACTTGGGCGGCCCAGTGACAGGCATTCAGCAACCCGTACACTACGATTTCCGCGCACGTCGCGACACACCGAACGAATTGCGTGCCTATTTCCGTAAAATGGGCTGGCGCAAAGTTGTGGCTTTTCAAACCCGCAACCCGCTGCATCGCGCACACCAAGAATTGACCTTCCGCGCAGCGAAAGAAGCGCAGGCCAACCTGCTGATCCACCCTGTTGTCGGCCTGACTAAACCGGGCGATATCGACCACTTCACTCGCGTGCGGTGCTATGAAGCAGTGCTGGACCAGTACCCGTCGTCTACCACATCCATGTCCTTGTTGAACCTTGCCATGCGTATGGCTGGCCCGCGTGAGGCTGTTTGGCATGGCTTGATCCGTAAGAACCACGGCTGCACACACTTTATCGTTGGCCGCGATCACGCGGGACCGGGTAAGAACTCGGCAGGCGACGATTTTTACGGTCCATATGATGCGCAGGACTTGTTCCGCGAACATCAAGAAGAAATGGGCATCGAAATGGTCGACTTTAAGCACATGGTTTATGTGCAAGAACGCGCCCAATACGAACCCGCTGATGAAATTGCAGACAAGGACAACGTGACCGTCCTGAATATCAGCGGCACCGAACTGCGTCGTCGTCTGCAAGAAGGTCTGGAAATCCCAGAATGGTTCAGCTTCCCTGCGGTTGTGAACGAATTGCGCAAGTCGAAACCACCGCGGGCCAAGCAGGGCTTTACGGTATTCTTCACGGGCTTCTCTGGTTCTGGCAAATCCACCATCGCGAATGCGTTGATGGTGAAATTGATGGAAATGGGCGGACGTCCGGTGACGTTGCTGGACGGTGATATCGTTCGTAAGAACCTGTCGTCTGAACTCGGCTTTAGCAAAGAACACCGTGATCTGAACATCCGTCGAATCGGCTATGTTGCGTCTGAAATCACCAAGAACGGTGGTATTGCGATCTGTGCGCCGATTGCACCTTATGCCACCACCCGCGCAGCTGTGCGCCAAGATGTCGAAGACTTTGGTGCGTTTGTCGAAGTGCACGTCGCCACAACGTTGGAAGAATGCGAACGTCGAGACCGCAAAGGCCTGTACAAGCTGGCCCGCGAAGGCAAGATCAAGGAATTCACAGGGATTTCAGACCCCTACGATGTTCCTTCCAACCCAGAGCTGAGCCTGGAAACCGAAAATATCGAAGTCGACAACTGTGCACATCAGGTTCTTTTGAAGCTGGAAAGCATGGGATTGATCGGGGCTTAACCCCACGGATCATAAGAATAAAAGGCCGCGCAAATTGTGCGGCCTTTTTCGTTTAGATATTCAAAATACCCGACATGGTGACATGGGACATGCCCGACAAGCGCACGCCTTTTATTGCGCCGGGCGCGCCTTTCACAGACACCTGCGCCTGGCCTGGTCGCCCCATCCCGTGCCCCTGCTCTGCCACAAAATCGGGCTGCGCAATCAGACCTTTTTCCCAAAGATAACTGGCCATCGCGCCGGTTGCAGACCCCGTAAAGGGATCCTCAGGTGGCATCGGTGGCGCGAGCAAAAGGCGGGAATAGGTGTCCCCCAAATCGGTGGCACCCTGTAAAGTTACCAAAAACGGTTCCATCACATCAGTGTCGGGAAAATCAATGCTGGCCTGCAGGACCTGAAGGGCGGCAGGGTTAACCCGCGCACGCTCCAAAGTTTCTTTGTCGCGCACCACTGTGATCGTGAACGGCAATCCGGTTGATGTAACCTGGGGTTCGGCAATGATATCATCAGCATTTAACGAAACCGCCGCTGCAACCAGGTCTTTTGGCACTTCGGGGCCAAAAACAGGGGCCACTTGGGTCATTGCTATTTGCCCATCATCGCCCAGCTCTATCGGAATGATCCCCGCCTGGGTTTCAATTGTTATCGCACTTCCGGATACCAACCCACGATGGCGCAAAGACGCGACCCCCGCCAAGGTCGGATGCCCCGCAAATGGGATTTCGCGGCTGGCCAGATAGATACGAAACCGAAAATCCGCCACATCCGAAGGTTCCACAAACGTGCATTCCACCAGCGATGTTTCGCGCACGATGTTCAGGCGGGTTTCTAAGGAAAGCTCTTGGCAATCATGAACAACAACACAGCCGTTGCCACCGAAGGGGCGGTCACTAAACGCCACCACCCAATCAAAATCATACCCCATCAGTGCAGGGTTTGGGGTGAATATTCGAATTCCCGCGCCAAGTCGTACGCCTGACCCAAATCACCGATCAACGCCAATTGTTCCCCATCAGAATTGTGAACCGACCACAGTTGTTCGATCCCTTCTGCATCTTCCAACACATCGTTGGGAAGGTCAGCTTTGTCCACGGGTTTTAGGTAGACAAGTTTGTCTTCTAATACGCCAAATTGGTCTTTCATCGCCCTACCCCTTTTTGATCTTTATTGTTTGAATAACAGTGTCTGGCACTGACTTGCGAAGGTCAACATGCAACAGGCCA
>JBMZCY010000097.1:0-7197 GCA_049613825.1 Planktomarina sp. | reverse complement strand
GCGCGTGCCGATGTCCCCGATCAAAAGCCCTGCACAGACCGCCATAATGGGGGCCGAGACATGAAGATACACCGCAATCTGATAACCGCCAAAGGCAAGGCCCAGCGTGATCAGAACTTCCAATGAATAATCATCAATCCGGCGCATGACGCGGAAGGTCAGCCAGCCCAGAACAAGGCCGAGGATCGCACCGCCCAATGCCTCTTGAAAGAACAATTGTGCTGCACCGGACAGCCCGCCACCGTGATCGTCACCATGGGGGAAAGCGAGGCCAACCAGCACAAGAAAGACCACATAGGCCACACCATCGTTGAACAGGCTTTCCCCTGCGATCTTGGTTTCCAGAGATTTTTGCAAATCCGCCTGCCGTAAGACGCCAAGGACGGCCACAGGATCGGTCGGTGAAATCAGCGATCCGAACACCAACGCCACAAGGATTGGCATACCCGTCAGCCATGAAAAACCATAGCCGACAATCAGGGTGGACAGGGCAATGCCAACTGTCGCCATCAGCATCACGACCAACCATTCGCGCCGCAGGTCCGACAGCTTTACATGCAACGCACCGGCAAACAGCAACAGACCCAGCATCCCTTCCAGCAGCGCGTCCGAGAATTCGATTTCCAAAACGGCCACGCGCACCGCACTCGCAACGCCCAGCGTGGGGGCGATCAGATCAAGGATCATAATCCCGAAGGATGCAAACAGTGCTACAACAAGGATACCGATGGCCGAGGGCAGCCGTAGGAACAAATAGTTTATGGCCCCGAAGGCCCCCGCCAGAACGATAAGCAGCGATGCGATTTGCAGCAGTGTCATGGCGGTCTCCGATATGGCTTTTCAAATCGCTAACACGGGGTGGGGGGCTTTAGAACCCTTGTGTGTGCATGCGTTTGGCAAGCAAGCTGACAGAGGCATCAAAGACATCTACGTCTTGCGCAGCATGGGCTGCCAGATGCGCACCTTCCAACAGGGCCAATGTTGCGGCTGCTTCGTCTTTTGGATGCACAACACCTGCGATGCTGTGATCGGCCACGGCGTGTTCAAACACGTGGGTCAGCCAGTCCACCATCATGGTACGGAATTGTACAACCAAGATCGCTGTTTCCACTGGCAAGCTGTCGATGCTGACGGAAAATGCAACGCACAGGCATTGGCTGGTCCCGTCATGTAACGCAGATTTGTAGAGTGTGATCAATGCTGCAAGATGCTGACCCGCAGACGCATATCTTGCAGAAATCATGTCCAAATCATCTGCCATGGCCTGCGTATACCGTGTCATCATGGCCACAGACAGATCGGCCTTGGACGGGAAATGATGGTGAATGCTGGCTTTGCGAATGCCCACGTCGCGGGCCAGGTCGGCATAGCTGAACCCGTCGAACCCGCGTACACGTGCGGCGGCCTCGGCTGAATTTAACAGGGCTGTTTTCGTGTCAGTGCGCATGTTTTATCCGGTTAAAGCGTTCATTGCATTTTCAGCCGCCTCTAACGCGCCTTCCAGATATCCGCCGAATTGTGGCGCGACTTCGGTACCGGCGAAAGTGATGCTTCCATCCCAAAGGTTGGCCAGCTGTATCGGCATATTGTAAGTCGGATGGGCATACAGCGGGCGGTGATCCAGATCAGTTGACGTAAACGGATCAAATGCCCAGTCTTTTACAAACAGTTGTTTGGGTGTTTCCGCCATTGGCCCAAACAGCCGCACCAGCTGTGCAATTAAATGATGGCGCAGCGTAGCTTGATCCTGACGTCCATGCGGCGGGACACCGATGAACCCGAACAGGGCATAAAGGCCTGCATTCATGGGGCTGGCATCGTGAACTTCGACCATCGGACCATGCCTGCTGGTGGCGTCACCTGACAATCCCGCTTCCCGCCAGAACGGAGTATCATAGACTGCAACTGCCTTGGCCTGACCGGCCATCCATGTGGGCACACCTTGCATGGCTTTAATCGCCAGATCGGGCAGGGCAGGGGTGAAGTTCATGGTCGATATAACCCGCGGGGGCATGGCAAAGATGATCTTGTCGGCGGTCAGAATCCTGCCATCGTGCAACGTGGCCTGAATGCCCGCCGCAGTTTTTGTGACTGCGGTAACCTGCGCTTGTAGATGTTTGCGGTCCGCAGGCAGACGATCCGCCAATGCATTGTTAAGTGCTGACAAACCGCGCTTTAACCGCCAAGACTTTTGCATAGATGCAAACCCACGTCCATGTTGGACTTGTCCGTTTTGATCCTCAATCACAAACGCGCCATCGGTATGTTGATCGAACTTCCGCAGGCACAAACGGTCAATCAACGCTGCGATACGCGGTTGACCGGGCCAAAACCATGCAGGACCAAGGTCGAACGTAGCATCCCCCACGACCTGGGTTTTGATCCGCCCACCGAACCTGTTGCGGGCCTCGACCAGTTCATAATCCATGCCACGACGTTGCATCGCTTCGGCCAAGGCCAAGCCGGACAAACCACCGCCAACGATAAGCGGTTTCATAGCGAGCGAGACCACTTAAACCGCAGGCGCTGCTGCAAACGGCAGATGACCTGATTTCATCCAGATTTTCGCGCCATCATCGCCTGCAATTGCGGACAATGATGCGCCTTCTGGCAGACGCAACCATGCGCCTTTGCCCAGAACGTCGTCGCCCTCAACCAAGCTGCCTGTGATGACAAAGACTTCGATCCCACCTGTGGCATCACTGCCGAAAGGTGCGCCTGCGTCGATGTGGGAATAGGTCACCGTTTCGCGCGCATCTTTGTGCAGTTCAGCTGTCGCTACGCCACCCACAGGTGCGGTCAATTCATCTGACATGGTTTTGCGAAACTGATTGCGGTCGTCCAGATCGAACTGCCACAACTTGACCAAAATCGTGCACCCTGGTTCCGACTCCGGCGTGTGGGCTGTGGTCGGCGGATTACGCACATAGGTACCTGCCGGATAATCGCCATGTTCGTCCTGAAACACACCATCCAGCACAATAAATTCTTCACCGCCTGTATGGGTATGGGCTGAAAACTGACTACCAGCGGCATAACGGACAATTGTGGTCGCCCGCGCAACTTCACCGCCAATCCGGTCCAGCATACGTCGATCGACGCCGAGCATGGGGGACGCAAGCCATTCAATCTGATCAGAATGCACAACGACACGTTGTGAAAAATCTGCATTAAGGTCCATGGTGTTTCCTTTTCTTGCGTAAACTACCTACCAATAGGTAGCTTACGCAAGAAACATCTACATCACGTCACGGACATGTGCATCTGTATTGCGACCTGATCTAAAGCATCCCGCAAACAAGGCGTGGCATTGGCGTGGTTTTGTTTTACATCTTCTCCCAGACACATTGATCCCAACAAGGCCGCCCTATGACCAATCTGCCTATGAAACACCGTTTCATCCTTCCTGACGGGATGATCTATCTTGATGGTAATTCACTGGGGCCATTGCCCGTCGGCGTAACCGACCGTGTGCAAACCATGATGCACGCCGAATGGGGCGCACATCTGATCAAGGCATGGAACATCGATGGCTGGATGGCCCAGCCCGCGCGGGTCGGAAACCGGATCGCGCGGCTGATCGGGGCGGCTGAGGGGACTGTTACGATGGGCGACACCCTGTCGATCAAAGTGTACCAAGCCCTGTCCGCCGCGCTGAAAATGCGCCCCGACCGGAAGGTGATCCTGTCAGACAGCGGCAATTTTCCATCTGACCTGTACATGGCTGAAGGGCTGATAAAGCAGCTGGACCAAGATTATGAGCTGCGCATTGTGGCGCCCGAAGACGTGGCTACATCCATGACCGCAGATGTTGCCGTCGCCATGATCACGCAGGTCGATTACCGGTCTGGCCGGATGCACGACATGGCAGCCATTACTAAGGCAGCCCATGATGCGGGGGCCGTGATGCTGTGGGATTTGGCACATAGTGCGGGGGCGGTGCCTGTGGCGTTGACCGATTGTCAGGCGGAATTTGCAGTGGGGTGCACGTATAAGTATCTGAACGGTGGCCCCGGTGCGCCTGCGTTCATCTATGCAAGACCTGATCTGGTGCCGGATATCCAACCAGCACTGGCCGGATGGTTGGGCCATGACGCACCGTTTGCATTTGAGCAAGGTTACCGACCCGCGCCCAATATTGACCGCATGCGCGTCGGCACACCGCCTGTGATCCAATTGGCAGCGTTGGAGGAGGCGTTGAAGGTTTGGGACGACGTTTCGATGGAGGACCTGCGCGCAGCATCCGTGCATCTGTGTGACCTGTTCATCGAATTGGTCGAAGCGAAGTGTCCGTCACTGACCTTGGCCAGTCCACGTGATGCAGCGCAGCGGGGCAGTCAGGTGTCGTTTGCATCGGCGGATGGATATCCCATCATGCAAGCGCTGATTGCCCGTGATGTGATCGGTGATTTCCGGGCGCCGAATATCATACGGTTCGGGTTTACGCCGCTATACATTGACGAAACGGAAGTGCGCAGCGCGGTCGATGTTCTGGCAGATATTCTGGACAATCGCCTGTGGGACAGGCCGGAATTTCACCAGAAAGGTCAGGTGACCTAAAGCATCTCGGCCAGCTTCATCCGCTGGATTTTTCCTGATGGCCCTTTGGGTAGCTCTGCCATGAAATGTACCACGCTGGGTGATTTGAACTTGCCCAGTTTGGTGTGACACAGGGCGATCAGGTCTGCGTCTGTCAAACCACAACCTTCTTCGACCGCTACTGCGGCCTCGACTGTTTCACCATAGGTTTTGCAGGGGCGTGCAAAGGCGGCGGCCTCGATTATCGCAGGGTTGGAGTAGAGGACTTCGTCGATTTCACGCGGGGCGATGTTTTCACCGCCTTTGATGATCAGTTCTTTCAGGCGTCCTGTGACAAAGACATAGCCATCTTCGTCCATCCGACCCAGATCACCCGTGCGCAGCCAATCGCCTGCGAAGGTGCCTGCGGTGGCATCAGGATTGTGCAGGTATTCGCGCATCACATTCGGGCCGCGTACTGCGATTTCCCCTTCAGCGTTGCGGGGGGACTCAACGAAATCAGGGGTCAGGATGCGAACTTCGTTGCCGTATCCGATGCCCGGTGATCCGATTTTGCGACCCTTTGCGGACAGCGGGTTGGACAGGATTTGGGCTGCGGTTTCGGTCAGGCCCATCGTTTCAATAATCTGCATTTCGAAACGTGCTTCGAACGCTGTATGAGTCTCAATCGCAAGGGCCGAAGATGCCGATCGCCCGAATCGCACCCGTGCCATTGTTGCGGCATCGGGGTTGGCTTCGCCGTGCAAAAGGTGGCTGATGATTGTAGGTACGGCTGAGAACCACGTAGCTTCACCGACCGCCATCTGTTCCCAGAATTTCCGGTTCGAAAACCGGGACACCATGGCCAGCGATCCGCCGGATACAAGCGCGCCCATGACCGTTACACACAACCCGTTGATGTGATAGATTGGCAGCACGCAGAACCCGCGATCTTGCGGGGTTAGGGCGTGGGCAACGACAGTGGTCCAGCCACCCGCAAGCAAGCTGGAGTGACTATGCACAACGCCCTTCGGCTTGCCTGTGGTGCCGGATGTATACATCAGCAGGGCGTGATCGCCGGCGGATAGCGGGGCCAGTTCCGTTGGGTTGGAAAGGTCTTCAGGCTTTAATGCAGTCACACCTTCTGGGGCCGTTTGCGAAGCATGGACAAATGCAAACCGTGCACCGGAATGATCTAATGCATAGGCAATCGCATCAGGCCCTGCGGCCAAGTTAATCATCGTCGCGCGAAACCCACCGTACAGTGTGGCGTAAGTCGCAATGACCCCTTCGCGCCCGTTGGGATGAATGATGGCAACGCTTTCACCTTTAGCGATGCCTTTGCCTGCCATGCCCATGGCTGTACTGCGGGCCTGATCCCGCAAGGCTTTCCATGTCAGTGTGTCGCCTGTTTCTGGGAACACAAACGCTATTGCATCTGTGTCCGCACGGGCATCTAACCAGTCACGAACCGTACCTGTTGGCGGACTGATGGGGGAAAAGATCATTTCCCCACCTCGGCCCAGTATCCGCTGAAGATATCTTCGACAGCAGGCTCATTCGTGGGGATTTCACGCACCACTTTGGTGGATTGCATAAAGTGCCGCCAGTGCAGGTTTGTGTCGATGGAATTGCCGCCCCATGATCCGCATCCCATCGATAGCGAAAACGGCATGCCGTTGGTAAATGCACCGCCTGTCGCAAAGGTATGCGCTTGGTTCACGATCACGCGGCTGGTGGGTATGGCTTTGGCCAATGTGATTGGGCGGTCGGGGTCATTTGTGTGAATGCCTGCCGAATGTCCGGCCCCTTGGAAGGACTGCACAGCGTGCGTTATCTTAACCGCATCTTCAAAGTCTTTTGCGTGGTACACGGTCAGAACACGGGACAGTTTTTCACCTGACAAAGGGTGATCCGCGCCAATGCCTTGAGTTTCCACAGCAATATACGATGTCCCCGCGGGGACAGATTCGGTCAACCCCAAAACCTCGATCATTTTGTCCGCATCTTGCGCGATTGCACGGGGATTCAGGTGCCCTTTGACCCATAATTTATCGATAATGGTTTGGTCATTTTTGATTAACGCACCGCCTGTTTGGGCCATGGCGTCGACGAATTGGTCATAGATCGCATCGACAACAACCACTGCGTTCTCAGACGAACAGGAGGTCGCATTGTCAAAGGTCTTGGACGCTTCGATCTTCGTCGCGGCATCCAGCAGATCAGCGGTTTCATCAATGATCGTGACCACGTTACCTGCGCCAACGGCCAGTGCCGGCGTCCCCGACGTATATGCCCGTTTCACGTTGTTCTGGCTGCCAGTTACGACGATCAGATCAGCAACCTCCAACAACCGCTGAGTACCTTCCTTCGATCCCCGTCCGGGCAGCATTTGCACAAGGTCACGGTCGATGCCTGCTTTGTCGAATTCAGTGTAGATATAGTCCAGCAACGCTTCACACGTCGGTACACCTTTGGGGGACGGTGATACGACAATAGCGTTCCCGCATTTCACCGCGTTGATGATGTTGTTCGCAGGGGTAGCCCCCGGATTGGTGGATGGCACTACGGCACCAATCACCCCAATTGGACGGGCAATTTCAGTGATTCCAGTCGCCTTGTCATCGCTGATAATACCATAGGTCGCGGCGTCAGAAATATCGCGCATCAGACCCAGTG
>JBMZCY010000096.1:0-7225 GCA_049613825.1 Planktomarina sp. | reverse complement strand
CCCCCGTAAACTGGTTTTCCGATGGCGAGAGATGCAAAAGAGAGTCGCCGCCATGAAAAAGATCGAAGCGATCATCAAGCCGTTCAAACTGGATGAAGTTAAAGAAGCCCTGCAAGACATGGGCGTCCAAGGCCTGTCCGTGGTCGAAGTCAAAGGCTTTGGCCGTCAGAAAGGCCACACAGAACTGTACCGTGGCGCAGAATATGTTGTCGATTTCCTGCCGAAGGTAAAAATCGAAGTTGTTTTGGCGGACGACCAAGTTGATGCAGCACTGGATGCGATCATTACCGCAGCCAAAACAGATAAAATCGGGGACGGGAAAATTTTCGTGTCCCCCGTTGAACAAGTTATTCGTATTCGCACCGGTGAAACCGGCGAAGACGCAGTATAAAACCTCCTCTGACTATAGGATAAACCCATGACAAAAGATCTGGTAAAAATGATCAAAGATGAAGACATCGAGTATGTCGACATCCGCTTTACTGACCCACGCGGCAAGCTGCAGCACGTGACTGTCGTTGCTGACCTTGTCGACGAAGACTTTTTGGAAGAAGGCATGATGTTTGACGGATCTTCCATCGCGGGTTGGAAATCTATCGACGATTCAGACATGAAATTGATGTTGGACACCGACACAGCATATGTTGACCCGTTCTATGCAGAAAAAACCGTCTGCGTTCACTGTTCCGTTGTTGAACCTGATACAGGTGAATCCTACGAACGTGACCCACGGTCCACAGCGCAGCGCGCCGAGGCGTACCTGATTTCATCTGGAATGGGTGACACAGCCTACATGGGGCCAGAAGCAGAATTTTTCCTGTTCGACGATGTGCGCTTTGAAAACAAAATCAACAAAGTGTCCTACGAAGTTGATGCTGTTGACGCATCTTGGAACACAGATACAGAATACGAAGTCGGCAACATGGGCCACCGTCCGGGCGTTAAAGGGGGGTACTTCCCAGTTAACCCAATTGATGAATCCCAAGACATCCGTTCCGAAATGCTGTCCACGATGAAACGCATGGGCATGAAAGTTGACAAACATCACCACGAAGTGGCGTCCTGTCAGCACGAACTGGGCCTGATCTTTGGCACACTGACACACCAAGCCGACCAGTTGCAGATGTATAAATACATCGTACACAACGTGGCACACGCCTACGGCAAATCCGCAACCTTCATGCCAAAGCCGATCGCAGGCGATAACGGCACCGGCATGCATGTGAACATGTCCGTCTGGAAAGATGGCAAGCCATTGTTCGCAGGCGACAAATACGCTGATCTGTCCGACGAAGCCTTGTACTTCATCGGTGGTATCTTGAAGCACGCGAAAGCCCTGAATGCCTTCACCAACCCGTCCACAAACAGCTACAAGCGTTTGATCCCCGGCTTTGAAGCACCCGTTCTGCGTGCCTACTCTGCATCAAACCGGTCCGGTTGTGTTCGTATTCCGTTCGCAGAATCGCCAAAGGCAAAACGTGTGGAAGCACGCTTCCCTGATCCAGCGGCAAACCCGTACCTGTGCTTTGCGGCCCTGTTGATGGCTGGCCTTGACGGCATCAAGAACAAAATCCACCCGGGCGAAGCATCTGACAAAGACTTGTATGACCTGCCACCAGAAGAACTGGCAGATATCCCAACTGTCTGTGGTTCCCTGCGCGAAGCACTGGAAGAGTTGGAAAAAGACATGGACTTCCTGACCGAAGGTGGCGTGTTCACCGCCGATCAGATCGCAGGTTATGTTGAGTTGAAGATGGAAGAAGTCATCACGTACGAACACACACCGCATCCGGTAGAGTTCGGCATGTACTACAGCTGCTAAATCTCTCTCGTAGTTAAGTTTAGGCGCCCCTTCGGGGGCGCTTTTTTTCGTTTACCCCTTATTTAAGTGGGCAACAGCGCCACTAAACCGCTACGATTGCGGGCGATGTCGGCGACCGAATATCTGTCTAACACAGCAAAGAATGCTTCTTGCGCCTGCAACAGCGGGTCACGCAAACCACATGCTGGAACAATACAGCAGGTGCCGCCTTCGGCCAGACATTCTACAACAGCCGTGTCAGCCTTTAGCATCCGCACAACATTCCCAACGTTAATCTGATTGGCAGCGCGCGAAAGCGTCAGTCCCCCTGCCCTGCCACGTTCAGACATAAGAAATGCACCCTGCACCAACCTTGTCGCCACTTTGGACAAATGGTTGGCTGATATGCCGTACATCTGTGCGATTTGCGCAATCGACAGCTTATCCGGCGAATGGGCTGCCAACGCGATCAAAATACGCAGGGCATAATCTGTATGTTTGTCTAACTGCATGTATTATATTTAGTATTTACAATGCGCATTTAAAAGTGTTATTTATTACGCAACCAAAATGCGCAATAAAGGAGTCGCCATGTTACTCACCGAACTTATTCTATGGCCTGGAACCCGTATTTGCCAAATGCTGGGCATCGACCCAGAAGCAGACGCTGGTCTGGTCCGATCCATGTTTAATATGATCATCTACCTGACTGTTATTCTGACTATCATGTGGTGGTGGGTGATCTAATGTTCCTGAACGAAACAGGGATCAGCATTGACGATATCGAACGGGTGATCGGAATATTTTATCGCGACATCCGTGATGACCCAACGCTGGGCCCTGTTTTTGCCAAGCATGTGGACAACTGGCCAGAACATGAAAAGCTGATTACTGATTTCTGGTCCAATGCCATGCTGCGATCCGGCGCGTATGTCGGCAATCCAATGCGCAAACATCTGGCCGCACAAGATGTCATGCCTGCACATTTCACAACATGGTTGGATCTGTTTGATGCTGTTCTGACACGCACCCTACCGGCCTCCAAAGCCGTCGCGTGGTCCAACTTAACTCGGCGTATCGGGCGGGGATTGTGCTTGGGTATTCAAGACCGAAACCGCCCCAAAGGCGCAGTGCCTGCACTGTAACTCTGTTAGAACCGTTCCCGCCCGTAACACTAGCAATCCGAAATGCTGACGACACCTATATGGCGTTTCACTACGCTGAACACGGCCTCTAACTAACAGCCAACCCAGTTTCTTTTAGATAATCCGCACCATGCTAGCGTCTGGAAGGTCAGGTCGGATAGGGCGATCCGCGCCAAGTCTAAAAACGAAGGACAAGAACTGGAGCATGGAAAATTGTCCATTTCCAATGCACGATAAGATCCATCAGGCCCTTTGCCGTACTTCCTTGATCTAGCGTAAGCCTTCAGCACATAATCCGAGGTATTCCAGCATAATCATTCTGCAGTGCTGCGCACGACATAGGTATGAATGGCAAACAGCACCGCGTTCGATGTCGGTAATCGCACCAATGCCTGATGTTCAGACCGTTTGAATTGGCCATCGTGATCACCATCCCGTGGACTGGCTTCGGTCCGTGGGTGATGTAACGACGGGTCAGCATACGTCAGCACATTGTGCCGCCACATGGGACGATCGGGCTGAATCCCGTCAAACAAGCGCGCGACACGTTTGGTTATATTACCATCATATTCGGGGACTGGTTTGTGAATACGGGTCAAGCCCTGCCCAATCTTTTCCGCCAACGTCCAACTGGCAGGGAAACACAACACGCCTGCTGTCAGTGTCCATTCACCGTTGCGGTGTTCGTGAAGCAACAGATCCTCCTGGATCAAATGCGCTGCGGCAACCATTGGATCACCATTCAGCGCAACCGCGACCTGATCCGGGCGGACCACGTGGTCTGCTTTAATAACATAACCATCGCGCGCGGATACGGCCTTCAAGACCATCTCCAATACCTCTGCTTTCGCAGCTGGATCAGGTTGGGCTTCTGCGAACACATCGTCCCGACGTCGCGACAACAGATCATCGCGTAACATCATCTGACCCGAAAAGGCTTCGTCGTGAATGATCCAACCATCAGCAGACAACGGCGCCATGCCAAGTAATACAGCACCGCCGACAGGGTATGGAATGGATCGCTGCAAAATCACCGCTGCATCGTCCCAACTGTCGCCAGAACCAACCCCAAACCGCAAAATGCCGTGCGGGCATAATTCAATTGCTGCCACGGATCAGAATAGGCCGACCAAAGGCGCGTGGCTTCCCTCAGATCGCCTGCGACGGGTAGTGTTGCGAAACCTTCGTTCAGAGGCAGCAAAAATGCGACAGTCCAGCCAATCATGCCAAGCGCAAAAATCAGTGCTGACGCCAGATAGGCAGCCCCTGCGCCACGCCGCCCAGCGCGAAATGCTTGTAGCCCAGCGGCCAGAATCACAAACGGAGCCCCAAAGAACACAAATGCAAACACCCCGTTTCGCACCCCTTCGTTCATCGCAGGGATCGCTACACGCGGATCAATGGCATCAAGCCCCCAAAGCACAGTACACGACCACGCCAGAAAAATGCCAAAGCACCCCCCGGCCCACAGCACCGCCGCAATTCCAAAGCCTGTTCGCGCCATATCCACCCCCATCCCGTGTCGCAAATTAACCTGACAGGGGGGAAGTCGTTACGCAAGCTGCCCCAAATGAAAGGCTTCCCGATGACCCAGCATCACCGTGATACTCGCAAGATTGATCCCACATGTGGCAGCGTTTTGGGCGACAACACTCCCAATGACAACGACCGCATCGAAATCGGCCCCACGCAACTGGCGTTTGCAGAATGGCAGGCTGCAGCGCTGGAATTGCCCGACCTGCAAGCCATGCGTGCCTACCGTCACAAGCGCTTGGTCGATGGCATCAACGCGCGGGATTATGGTGCGCTGGTGGTCTTTGACCCGTTGAACATCCGCTATGCGACCGACAGCACGAATATGCAGCTTTGGAATACCCACAACCCGTTTCGTGCGCTGATTATCTGTGCGGACGGGTATATGGTGATGTGGGACTACAAGAACTCGCCCTTTCTGTCGCAGTTCAATCCGCTGGTGTGTGAACAGCGTAGTGGCGCAGATTTCTTTTACTTTGATCGGGGCGATATGGCACATGTTGCAGCCGACAAGTGGAGCGGTGAAGTGCTGGATCTCGTGCGCGAACACGGCGGCGGCAACATGCGTCTGGCCGTGGATAAAATAATGATGGCAGGTCTCAAGGCGTTAGAGGCCAAAGGTTTTGACGTCCGCGAAGGTGAGGAGTTGACCGAAAAAACCCGCGCCATCAAAGGCCCTGACGAAATCAAAGCCATGCGCTGTGCGTCCCACGCCTGCGAAACCGCTGTCCGCCACATGGAAAATTTCGCCCGCGCCAACTGCGGCGATGGCAAAACCAGCGAAGATGACATCTGGGCGGTGCTGCACGCAGAAAACATCAAACGCGGCGGTGAATGGATCGAAACCCGCCTGCTGGCATCGGGCCCGCGCACGAACCCATGGTTCCAAGAATGCGGTGCCCGCATCGTGCAACCGAACGAGATTGTGGCGTTTGATACCGACCTGATCGGCAGCTATGGCATGTGCATCGACATTTCGCGAACATGGTGGATCGGCGACCAAGCACCCCGTTCCGACATGATCTATGCCATGCAACATTCCGTCGAACACATCCGCACAAATATGGAGATGTTGAAACCCGGCGTGTCCATGCAGGAATTGTCCCGCAGCAGCCACCGCCTCGACGAAAAGTATCAAGCGCAGAAATACGGCTGCCTGATGCACGGCGTCGGCCTGTGTGATGAATGGCCCCTGATCGCCTACCCCGACCAAATGGTCGAAGGCGCGTTCGATTACGAACTGGAGGCAGGCATGGTGTTATGTGTCGAGGCCGTTGTTGGCGAAGTCAGCGGGGATTTTTCGATCAAGCTGGAGGATCAGGTTTTGATTACCGAGGATGGGTATGAGAATTTGACCTGCTATCCGTTTGATGAGAGGTTGATGGGGGGTTAGGTCCGCGCGGCAAAAAACTCTTCAACATCTCGGACTAAATCTTTGGGTTGATCTGGTCGAACTTTGCATTTTTCAGCCCAAGTTCTGCCAGGGTGCAACGTATCCCAACGGGAACGAAGCTGGTTATAGCGACCGCTGCCAGGGTCGTTATTTCCAAAACCGTCTAACAACTTGTTCCAAATCGGACCAAATTCCGAAATCATCAGACTTTCGCCCAAGGGAATCCAAATCGGATCAACACAAAGATACCTGACATGGAAATCCCGAAGATTTAGATTTTCAGCTGCTGTAATGGTTGCGGCATGTTTTTGTAGACGGGATGATAATTCATTTGATGTCTGCCCTGCATCCAGCAAGGCCCCCTTGCGTGACCCTTTCGGAACAGCTTTTCCAACATAAAACGGCACCTGCCATCGGCTATGCGCATTTGCCTTCGCGGCGCGACGATAGCATTCAAAATCACCGTCATAATATATTGCGTAAAGCCCCACACCTTCGAAGGGTTTAAGCGCATCAAACGAAACTGGTGCCATATCCATCAGCTTGCGCTGGATGGCTTCAGCAAGACTGACCTTATCAAGGGGGTTAAATGGCGCGGGCATTTGGTGATGTCTGTGAAAGAACTTGCATGTCAGCTTCTATCAGCGACGTGGCGACAGATTTCAGAACGGCTTGTGCCAGTGCAACAGGCACAGCATTGCCAAGTTGGCGCATGACTACAGACCACGCCCCTTGAAAGACGTAAGTATCACTAAAAGTCTGCAATCTGGCGGCCTCACGCATCGTAAAATAACGAACAGAACCATCGGTTCGAACCAACATATTTTCACCTCCGGGAACACCGTGCACGCCAGCCTTCAATGTTTTTGCAGGTTCATCAAGGGGGCTTCCAGTGTGCCCCTTATACGACTTTGCTCCAGACTGATATTTATGGCCACGTGATGCCCAATATCCCGACTGTGCTGCTTTTGGTGCTGGCAAACCGACCAAAGCATCGCGCACTGTCCGCCAGCGTATCGTCTTTGGTGCGTTAGAGCCGCGCCAATCTTCTAGGCGACGAATGGCGTTGGCAGAAAGGTTGTTTTTTACCATAGCAATATCGTGGTCTTCAAAATAGCTGCGATCAAAGAATTTTGCATTCAAAAGCGCTTCTTTTGAATGCGTAGCACTTGGAAATGAAAATTGCGCTCTAATATCTTTTCGAAATCCAACTATAAAATAGCGCTCTCGCTTCTGAGGCACCCCATAGTCTGCAGAATTCATGAGTTCTGAATAAATTTCGTACTGCAAGTCAAATCCAGAATTGGACCCAGCGTGCCGTTCCAATCTATGCAAATGATCATACCAAATTTC
>JBMZCY010000095.1:0-7244 GCA_049613825.1 Planktomarina sp. | reverse complement strand
AATGCTGTATGAACGCAATCAGCACGGATTGGGTTCATTTCCCGTTCATCTTGGGAATTAGCGAGGTATGTAAGCGATTACATAATTTAGATTGTATCAAGTTCCGGGGCTTGTAAACAAATTTTTGCTAGGGGGCGCTAGTGAAGCGCGACATTTGGATTGCAATCTTGCGGTTTGCCCTTGGATGCGCGACAGATTCACCTAAATCACGGAAATGAACATGAACGCAGTACGCACATTTTTCAGGGACGTTCGTTCAGCATTACTCATGCTGACGATGGCCCCGTTTGTGCTGCTGGTCGGGATTGCACCGGGCACAATGGTTCAGGCAGGTGATGCCGGTATTCAGATTGTTCTGTGTCAGGGCGATGTTCTGGCAACTGTGACCCTCGGCGAAGATCAATCGACCCAAACGCCTTTGCATCAGGACGCGACCTGTTCATGGGCGCCTGTTGTGGTTGTTGCGGTTGTCGGCGCGAATGATGTGTTGTTTGCGGGATTTGATCTGCGACGGGCTGATCTGGTGCAAACAAAACCTGCGCTGGTTGCTTCGATCCAGCAAGCCCACGCATCCGCCCGCGCACCGCCGCTGGCCTGATCACCCCCACCTTCCCTAATTTTTGAAACGGGCTACGGCCCTACACTATACATACGTGTGCAGAATGCGCGCTGAGGATACTCTTATGAAACGCTCTACTTTTCTCATTGCAGGTGCTGTTGTTGTGGCAGGCGCTGTGGGTGGCGCCGCTATTATGTCGATGATGCGCCACGACATGGATCATGGACAGATGAATATGACCACCGCTGATGCGTCTGTTGGTGATTTGACGCTGACAGGCGGATTTGCTTTTGCGACCTTGCCGAACCAGCCCGTTGGCGCGGGCTTTGTGTCTGTGACGAACAATGGATCGGGCGCAGATAACTTGATCGCCGCCACGTCCCCACTTGCCGGTCGGATTGAAATTCACACCATGGAAATGGAGGACGGCGTTATGAAAATGCGTGAAGTCGCGGGCGGTTTGGATATTCCGGCAGGCGCGACGGCGGAAATGAAGCCCGGCGGTTATCACATGATGTTTATGGATCTGGTTGGACCTATTGTTGCAGGCAAAATGGCGTCTGTTACACTGATGTTTGAAAATGCGGGCGATGTCACGATGATGCTGCCCATTAACAAACGCACGGGTGGCGGTGGTCATTCTGGTCACGGGGATCACTGATATGGGCTTTCTACACAAAATCCGGCCACTGCTGTATGCGGTGATGATCGTAGCCGTTTGCGCGTTTGCATGGGTGAATTTGCTGAAGCCGCGGATGACTGAAACTGTCGCGGATCAGTTGGGGCGCGGGGATTATTTTCTAACGACCACAAGGGGGCAGGCATTCACACAGGCATCCCTGCGCGGCACACCATCCGTCGTATTCTTCGGCTTTACCCATTGCCCCGAAATCTGTCCGACCACGCTGGCTGATTTGGCTGTGATAAAAGAGGACATGGGCCTGACTGCAGATGATCTGCCCATCTATTTTATCACCATCGACCCGCAACGCGACACGGCTGAATTACTGAAGGATTATGTCGGATGGGTCCCCGGCGCCCAAGGTGTCACCGGATCGCCAGAGGAAATTGCTAAAGCCGTTGCCGCGTTTCGTGCATATTCCAAGCGCGTGCCGCTTGAAGGGGGGGACTATACAATGGACCATTCCGCTTATGTGATGTTGTTCGATGATCGCGGCAGGTTCTTTGAACCCATCGGATATCAGGAAGATTTCGAGCGGGCCCAAAGCAAAATCCACCGCCTTCTGAACAGCTAAATGGATCGGCCGTCCTGCGGGGCAGCCTTTTCATATCTGCCGTACCGTGGTCATGTGCCCTGAAATTGAACGGAGCATCCTATGGTCACCCACACTGCAGACGACGACACCCGGAACGAAGACATCCTGATCTACATCAACGGCGATCTGCTGCCGCGCGATCAGGCGAAGGTATCTGTGTACGATTCCGGCTTTATGTTGGGCGACGGGATGTGGGAAGGAATGCGGCTGTATGACGGAACATGGGCGTTCTTTGACGATCACATGGATCGGTTCTTTGACAGCTGCAAAGCGGTCAGTTTGGACGTGGGCCTGGATCGTGCGGGAATTGCAGCGGCGTTGGAACAGACGCGTGTGGCGAACGATATGCACACCGATGTCCATTGCCGTCTGATGCTGACCCGTGGTGTGAAGGTAAAGCCGTTCCAGCACCCCAAGCTGTCTCAATCAGGGCCGACGCTGGTGATTATTATGGAACATTCCAAACCCGTGAACAGCCTGCAAAGCGCGGGGATCAGGTTGGCCACGGTGCCGCAGGTGCGTGGTCTGCCCATGGCGCAGGATGCGAAGTATAACAGTCATTCGAAACTGAACTGTGTGATTGCATGTTTGCAGGCGGAACAGGCCGGGGCGGACGAAGGGTTGATGCTGGATCCGCACGGGTTTGTTAATACGACCAATGCGTGCAATTTCTTCATTGTGAAAAAGGGCGCTGTTTGGACCTCGACCGGGGACTATTGCATGAACGGAGTGACCCGGCAAAAGGTGATCGATCTGTGTCATGCCAACGACATTCCCGTGTATGAACGTAACTATTCCCTCGTTGATGCCTATGGCGCGGACGAGGCGTTTCTCACCGGAACATTTGGCGCTCAAACGCCTGTCGCCTCTATCGACGGCAAACCCATTGGCAACGGCGACCGCCCCGTCATGGCGCGGTTGCAGGCATTGTATAAGGACCTGATTGCGGCTGATATCGCAGGTTAAGCGCGTTTCAACGCGATTGATGCAATGCGCCCGATTGCAAAGATCATAGCTGCCGCACTGACAATCGACGCCCCCGCAGGGGTGTCGAAATTCCACGATCCCCACAGACCAAGGCACGCCGCGATCACGCCAAGGATGGCGGTCAAACCAACCATCATTTCTGGTGAACGTGCAAACGGACGTGCGGCTGCCGGGGGGATAATGAGAAGGGCGGTGATCAAAATGGCCCCGACAACCTTCAACGCCACAGCAACCAGTATCGCGATGCCAAGGGTAAAGATCAGGTCTTCACGTTCCGGTTTTTGCCCTGCGGACCGCGCCAAATCGGGGTTCAGTGTGGCCAAGATCAACGCATTCCAACGCCATGCGATCAGGATGCACACCAACAGTCCGCCCCCCCAGATTAGGCCAAGGTCTGACACATGGATGGCAAGGATATCGCCAAACAAAAACGCCTCTGGATCGATCATATTGTTTCCGGTTAGGGCAATCATCACAAGGCCAAGGGCAAGTCCGGCATGGGAAATCACGCCGAGGATTGAATCGCCGGATGACCGTTCATTCTTCAATGTCTGAAATAGAACAGCGCCCAACAGCGCCACTCCCATCACCGTAAAGATGATCGAGATTTGCAGCCACAGACCCAAGGCCACGCCCAGCACGGCAGTGTGGGATGTTGCTTCCCCGAAATACGCCATTCGCCGCCAGATGACGAAGCATCCCAATGGTGCTGCGGCCAAGGCGACGCCGACAGATGCCACAATCGCGCGAACCAGAAAATCGTCAAACATTATGGTCGCATCCGTCGTGATGGTGGTGATCATGGGTGTGTTCGTGGCGGTACAGCGCCAATGCCCCTTGCGTGCCTGAGCCAAACAATGCGCGGTATTCGGGGGCAGATGCCACATGGGCAGGGGCACCCTGGCAGCAGATGTGGCCGTTCAGGCAAATCACGCGATCGGATGCGGCCATAACAACGTGCAATTCATGGCTGACCATTAGGACGGCGCAGTTGGTGTCGGTGCGCAGATCCTCGATCAGTTGATAGAACTGAGCAGACCCGGGTTGATCCAAGCCTTGCGTAGCCTCGTCCAGCAGCACCAGCTGTGGATCGGACAGCAACGCCCGTGCCAACAGAACCCGCTGAAACTGACCACCAGACAGTTGCGCCATCATGCGGTTGCCAAGTCCAGAAATCCCTGTCCGTTCAAGCGCTGCGGCGATGGTTTTGCGGTTGGCATTCTGGGACAGTTTCAGGAAACGGTTCACAGAAATCGGCAACGACGCATCCAGATGCAACGTCTGCGGGACATAACCCAAGCGCAAACCAGTCGCCGTGGTCAACGATCCTTGTGTCAAAGGCACGGCCCCGATGATCGATTTCAACAGCGTCGATTTGCCAGACCCGTTTGGCCCGACAATGGTAACAATCTCGCCTGCATCAATGCTGATATTCATACCACGCAGCACAGTGCGCCCGCCCAGATCAATCTGGCCATTTTCAATCTTTATCAGGGACATCTTATTCCGCCGTACAGGTGGGGCATTTGCCCAATGCCTCGACCACTGAACTTTGCAGGGTAAAGCCTGCATCGTTGGCAGCGGATTGTAGCGGGCCTTGGTTCAAAGGAGTGTTGGTTTCCGCAACCATATCGCAATCCGTGCAGATCAGAAACGCAGGTGCGTGATCTTCGCCCGGATGGGCACAGGCAATGAAAGCGTTCTTTTGTTCGATCCGATGCACGAACCCTTGCGCCACGAGGAAATCCAATGCGCGGTAAGCCACAGGGGGTTGAGAGCCGAGGCCTTCGGACCGCAGAACCTCTAACACTTCATAGGCGCCCATGGCGTTGTGCTGCGCTAGCAGAATTTCCAACACGCGGCGGCGCACCGGGGTCAGTTGGACCTTATGCGTTTTACAGTGTTCTTCGGCTGCTGCGACGCCCGTGGCGATGCAGGTCGAATGATCGTGTTTTGAAAAACCGGTGGCGGACATGGGCTGGCCTTATCAGGGGTTGCCTTTGGGTAGCGATACTTCTAAGCGATGTACAGTGTTATAACATAACAAGGTGCCGACATGCAAATCCTGAAAACCACATCCGTCCTTTTAACCCTCGGCACTGCCGCCGCCGCTGACGTGCCGAATGTGGTGACGGATATCGCGCCGATCCAAAGCATTGTTGCAGGTGTCATGGGCGACCTTGGGCAGCCGACAATGATTGTTGATGCAAATCAGGATGCACATAACTTTTCACTCCGCCCTAGTCAGGCGCGTCAGTTGCAGGATGCGGATGTAATTATCTGGGTCGGGGAATCTCTGCTGCCGTTCCTGCCGGATACGTTTGCGTCGCTTGCGTCATCGGTTTCCCCACTGGCGCTGATTGATGTGATTTCCGAAGACAAGTTGCTGGATTGGGATGATGAACATCACGACGGCCACGATGATCACGATGACCACGAAGAAGAGGGTCACGACGACCATGATGAAGAAGGTCATGACGACCATGCGGAAGACGACCATGACGATCATAAAGACGAAGATCATGCAGATCACGATGACCATGGCGATGAAGATGGCCATGATGACCACGATCACGCCGGCCATGATCCGCACATCTGGCTGGACCCGTCCCTGATGATCGATGTTGTGCCTGCAATTGCGGAGACACTGTCAGCCGCTGATCCTGAAAATGCTGCGACTTATGCTGCCAACGCGCAGACCGTTATTGCGGATATGAACGCGTTGAAGCCGGAAATCTCAGGAATCCTGACACAGCAAACACGCCCTATTCTGGCCCTGCACGATTCCCTTGGGTACTATGAAATCGCGTTCCCTGCGATTGAAGTGCTGGCAATTCCCGAAAGCGACGGGTCCAACAATTCGCTGGATGATGCGGCCCTGTTGGAACAACTGATCGCTGACGAAAAACCGGCCTGTGCCATGATCGAACCGTTTGCGGAAAATGCAGGCCTGTCGGTTCTTTCCGAACGCAACGGTGTGCCATTGGCATCCATGGACGTGATGGGCCGTGATTTTGACATGGGGGCGGACCGGTATCGCAACATGATGATCGCTTTGGCGATCACAATCGCGTCCTGCGGTGAATAATCTGCTTCAACTTTTCGCGGGGTGGTTTCCTTTTCACCCCGCGTCCCCCAATGTGCAGACGAATTGGGAGGATTGTTTATGCGCAAGTGTTTTGGTTTTTTACTGGCCCTGTGTTTGTCGACGACGGCTGTATCCGCGCAGACCTTGACCGAAGAACAGGTCAAACAACTGGCGCTGGAAGCGATCCTTGAAAACCCGTCCATTATTATGGAGGCGGTTGCCATCCTTGAACAACGCCAACGCGACGAACAGGCATTGGCGGCCCAAGCGGTGATGGGGCAGCTGTCTGACACCACAAACGCATCGGTGTTGGGCAATCCTGACGGCGATATCACCATCGTTGAATTTTTCGATTATAACTGCGGGTTCTGCCGCCGCGCAGGCCCTGTTGTTGAACAAATCATTGCAGACAATCCCGATGTGCGTGTGATCATGCGCGAATGGCCGATCCTTGGCGAGGCGTCTGTCGTGGCCAGCCGCGCATCCTTGGCTGCGCGCAACCAAGACAAGTATGAAGAATTCCATTGGGCCATGATGAAGGGCCAAGGCCGCGCGTCCGAGGCGACGATTCTGAAAGCCGCCCGTGATCTGGGTATGGACGTGGATCAATTGCAGGCGGACATGAATTCGGATGCTGTGAACAACCACATCCAAACATCCGTGAACATGGCGCAGGCCATGGGCTTTACCGGCACGCCTGCGTTTGTGGTGGGTGATCAGTCCGCACCGGGCTTTATCTCGCTGGAAGAGATGCAAGGGTTGGTCGAAGCGGCGCGTGAGGGATAAATGATCCGGACTTGTTGTTATGCGTAACGGAAGGTTGCCATGGCCGCAGACTGACGGCCAAGCACCGCGTATTTCCTACAAGTCCTTGACTATCGCGCCGATCAGTTGGACGCATTACTGATCAAAATTGCCGCAGATTTGCGCGACGCGACTAATGCTGTGATAGAATATTTCGGCATCTAAGACACAAAGGACGACAGGCCATGTCTCAACCAAATATCTTACTGATCATGGCCGACCAACTGGCCCCGCATTTCACGGGCGCTTACGGTCATCCGGTTGTGAAAACCCCGCACATTGACGCGCTGGCGAAACGTGGGATGCAGTTCAATTCAGCGTATTGCAACAGTCCGCTATGTGCGCCTTCGCGGTTCGCATTTATGTCGGGCCAGCATATCACGAAGATCAATGCATGGGACAACGCGGCAGAATTTCCGGCGTCGGTTCCGACCTTCGCACACTATCTGACGGGCTTGAAATATAGCACCTGCCTGTCCGGTAAAATGCATTTCGTTGGCCCCGATCAAAAGCACGGATTTCAGGAACG
>JBMZCY010000094.1:0-7245 GCA_049613825.1 Planktomarina sp. | reverse complement strand
AAAGTGGTAAGCAGCTGCCTGAAAATATAGCCAACCTATTGCAGCCCGCAGTCTCGATGATTGGTTTGGCGCTGTCCGAACCGGCTGAACCAAAAGCGCGCGCAGGGGCGGCAAGCATTCTGGCGACACGTTCGGATATTCTGGACCGTAATGGCCGCGTATTGGCGACGAATATGGAAACATTTTCGGTCTACGCGCATCCGCATCAAGTGACAGATGCTGTCGGATCCGCGCAAAAACTGGCCGCGATTTTCCCTGATATTGATCCAGTCAAAATGGCGGAACGTCTGGCCAGTGATCGCAAGTTCATGTGGATCAAACGCACCGTCAGCCCCGAAGAAAAGCAAGCGGTGCATGATATTGGCGATCCCGGCCTGCTGTTCGGCCCACGCGAAATGCGTCTGTATCCGAATGGTCAGTTGGCTGGTCATATCTTAGGCGGCGCAGGTTTTGGTGACGAAGGCACACATAGTGCCGAGGTGATCGGCGTTGCCGGAGTTGAAAAGGCGTTTGATACGTTCCTGCGCGGCCCTGAATTCAAAGGTCAGCCGTTGCAGTTGTCATTGGACCTTACAGTCCAAGCAACGCTGGAACATTCCCTGCTGGGCGGAATGAAACTGATGAATGCCAAGGCCGCGGCGGCAGTGGTCATGGATGTGCACTCTGGCGAAATACGCGCGATGGCATCACTGCCGGATTTCGATCCCAACCACCGTCCGACGCCGCTGCTTGAAGGCGATCAGGCGGATGATCCGTTGTTCAACCGATCGGTGCAGGGGCTGTATGAATTGGGTTCGACGTTCAAACTGTTCACCATCGCGCAGGCGTTGGAGCTGGGCCTTGTGAATCCCGATACACAGATCAACACCCGTGGCCCTATCCGCATTGGCGGGCATCAGATTAAAGATTTCTCGGACTATGGCCCAACGCAGACGACGTCGAACGTGCTGGTGAAATCGTCGAACATGGGCACGATTCGGATTGCAGATATGATCGGCACCCCGCGTCAGAAGGCATTTCTGTCTCAACTGGGCTTGCTGGACCCGACACCGATTGAGGTTATCGAAGGTCCGACAGGCCGCCCGAAGTTTCCTGCGCAATGGCGCGACGTGAACCGTGCGACGATTTCATACGGGCATGGGATTTCGACAACTCAGGTTCATTTGGCAGCGGCCTATGCAGCGATGGTCAATGGCGGCACGAAGGTGACCCCAACGTTGCTGAAGACCACAGATGTTGCCCAAGGTCCGCGCATTATTTCGCAGCAAGTGTCCCGCGATGTGACGGATATGCTGCGCAAAGTCGTCACCGATGGCACGGCGAGCTTTGGTGAGGTGCCCGGTTATGCAGTTGGCGGTAAAACAGGGTCAGCGGATAAACCCCGACCAACAGGCGGGTATTACGAAGACAAGCTGATGGCGACGTTTGCCAGCGTGTTTCCAGTAAATGATCCGCAGTATGTGTTGATCGTCACATTGGACGAACCCGAAGACCGCGCCGGACCTGAACCGCGCCGCACTGCAGGGTGGACTGCTGTGCCCGTGGCGGCCGAAGTCATCCGCAGGATTGCGCCGCTTTTGAATGTGACACCTGTTGAAGACCCTTCCAACCTGCCTGCAGTGACGCTAACAGCGAACTAATCGTTGCTTCCACATGCGGGGTGTTAGCCATGCAACCAAAAACGCTTTCAGATTTGGGACTTGTGTCTGGGTCCGATGCGACTGTGACAGGCTTGGCCGTTGACAGTCGGCTAGTTCAAGACAGTTTCCTGTTCGCGGCAATGCCGGGTGCAACTGTGCACGGGGGCGAATTCATTCAATATGCCTTGCGCCAAGGGGCCGGATCGATTTTGACGGATGCAGCTGGCGCTGAGATAGCCGCTGAATGGATTGCGAAATTTGAACCCGTGGTTGTGATTGTCGAAGACCCGCGTGCAGCCCTATCCAGTGCAGCGGCATTGTGGTTTGGTGAACAGCCAAAGACGATGGTGGCTGTGACGGGGACCAACGGGAAAACATCTGTCAGTACTTTCTGCCGTCAAATCTGGCTGGCTTTGGGTCGGAAGGCCGTGAACCTTGGAACCACAGGTGTTGAGGGCGCATGGTCCGCACCGCTGGCCCACACAACACCTGAACCAATTACGCTGCATCGTACTTTGGCAGTCGCAGTTGACAACGGAATTACCCATGCCGCGATGGAGGCTTCGTCCCACGGTCTTGATCAACGTCGTCTTGATGGCGTGACGTTGAAGGTCGCCGGGTTCACGAATTTCACGCAAGATCATCTGGATTACCACGAAACGTTTGAGGCGTATTTCGATGCAAAGATGGGCCTGTTCAAACGGGTCTTGGCGGCGAATGGGAGCGCTGTTGTGAATATCGATGATCCGAAAGGCATGGACGTTGTGGCCTGTGCCAGTGATCATAAGGTGATGACTGTCGGTACGGATGCGGCCGCTGATCTACGTCTGACCGCCCAACGCTATGACGCGACGGGGCAGGACCTACGGTTTGAATATCAGGGGAAGACCTATCAATCACGCTTGCCTTTGGTTGGGGGATTTCAGGGCGAAAACGCGCTGCTCGCCGCTGGCATGGTGATCGCAGCAGGTGAAGAACCCCACCATGTGTTTGATGCCCTGCAAGACGTCACCCCTGTACGGGGCAGGATGGAGCTGGCGGCGACGCGCACAAACGGCGCATCAGTTTTTGTGGACTACGCCCATACGCCTGATGCGGTTGAAACCGCACTGAAAGCATTACGCCCCCATGTCATGGGACGTTTGATTGCGGTGATCGGTGCAGGTGGCGACCGTGATCCGGGCAAGCGGATTTTGATGGGGCAGGCCGCAGCGGTAAATGCTGACGTGGTGTTTGTCACCGATGACAACCCCCGTACCGAAGACCCTGCATTGATCCGTACAATGGTTATGCAAGGCGCACCCGATGCCACCGAAGTTGGCGACCGTGCCGAGGCAATCTTGCGCGCTGTTGATGCGCTGGGTGCAGGGGACACGTTGCTGATTGCAGGCAAAGGCCATGAAACAGGGCAGATTGTCGGAACAGACGTTCTGCCGTTTGATGATGTGGAACAAGCCAGCATTGCCGTGCAAGCGCTGGATGGGGGGCTGATATGACACCTTTGTGGACAAGCGACGCGGCGATTGCTGCTACCGGTGGCACGTGCGCTGCGAAATGGCACGCGCATGGGGTGTCGATTGATACGCGGACGTTAGAAGTTGGCGATTTGTTCGTTGCGTTGAAAGCCGAACGGGACGGGCATGAATTTGTTGCGCAGGCGTTGAAAGCAGGCGCTGCTGCCGCCTTGGTTACCCATGTTCCCGAAGGCGTGTCCCCTGATGCGCCTTTGTTGATCGTTGATGATGTTCTGAAAGCGTTAGAGGCGTTGGGACAAGCGGCCCGTGACCGCACAGATGCTCAGATCGTGGCGGTCACAGGGTCGGTCGGAAAAACCTCGACCAAGGAAATGTTGCGCACTGTGTTGGAATGTCAGGGACGCACTCATGCGTCGGTTGCAAGCTATAACAACCACTGGGGCGTGCCGCTGACGTTGGCACGGATGCCTGCGGATACGCAGTTTGGAATATTTGAAGTAGGCATGAACCATCCGGGCGAAATTGGTCCGCTGTCTGAAATGGTGCGCCCGCATGTGGCTATGGTAACGACTGTTGCCGCTGCTCACCTTGAAGCGTTCGAAAGTGTCGCGGCAATTGCCCATGAAAAAGCAGCCATCGTGTCAGGGTTGGAACCAAACGGTGCTGCCGTTCTACCTGCTGACATCGACACAGCACAGATTCTTGTCGATGCAGCCCGCGCCAAAGGCGCGACTTTAATCGGGTTTGGGGAAAAGGCGGATGCGTTCCGTTTAATGATGCTGCAAATGGTCGATGACACGACGCTTATTCAGGCCCGCCTGCGTGGCACCCCTGCGGCAATCAAGATCAGCTCTGCCGGACGTCACTTTGCATCAAATGCTTTGGGTGTTTTAGCTGCGGTCGAGGCATTGGGTGCTGATCCGGGCCGTGCCGCCGTGGACATTGCCCGCTGGCAGCCCCCCGCAGGTCGGGGACGGCGCGAGACCGTATATCTGCATGACGTGGATGACCTGTCCATCACTCTGCTGGATGATGCCTATAACGCCAACCCCACCAGCATGACCGCCGCGTTAGAGGTGCTGGCGGCAACCAGCCCTACCCACGGCGTTGGCAGCATCGAAAAAGGTCGTCGGATTGCCGTGTTGGGCGATATGTTGGAACTGGGACCCGATAGCGCTGCGTTGCACACCGCATTGGCCAATGATCCATCGCTGCAAACACTGGACGTAATTCACTGCGTAGGCCCGCAAATGGCCGCGCTTTACAATGCTTTGCCCGAAGATCAACAGGGTCTTGCAACTGAAACGGCGGCGGAACTGGCGGAAAACCTGCCACGGTTGATCGACGCAGGCGATGTGGTGCTGGTCAAAGGATCGTTCGGCAGTCGTGTGGCCCGCGTTGTTGACGCCCTACGGAATATGGGGCAACGGTAGTCAAAAATCGCGAGGGGACCGCAAAATGTTGTATTGGCTGACAAACCTGTCGGATGGCGGGGATTTCTTCAACCTGTTCCGATACATCACCTTTCGCGCGGGTGGGGCGTTTATGACGTCACTGATTTTTGGATTTGTGTTCGGTAAGCCACTGATCAACCTGCTGCGCCGTCGTCAGGGCAAGGGCCAACCAATCCGCACCGATGGACCGGAAACGCATTTCAGAAAAGCAGGCACGCCCACCATGGGGGGTGCGCTGATCTTGGGGGCTTTGCTGGTGTCCACGTTGCTTTGGGCACGGTTGGACAACGGTTATATCTGGATCATCCTGTTTGTTACCGCAGGGTTCGGGGCGATTGGATTTGCCGATGATTACGCAAAAGTCTCCAAGCAAAACGTGGACGGAGTTTCCGGTAAATTGCGTCTTGGACTGGGCTTTTTCATCGCAGCTGTTGCGGCCTATTCCGCCAGCGTGTTGCACCCGGATGAGATAGCCAATTCCATTGCACTGCCCGTTTTCAAAGACACGCTGATCCCATTGGGCATTCTGTTCATTCCATTCGCAATGTTTGTCATCGTTGGCAGCGCCAATGCAGTCAACCTGACCGATGGTTTGGACGGCCTTGCCATTATGCCCGTGATGATCGCCGCTGCCGCTTTGGGTGTGCTGGCTTATGCGGTGGGTCGGACTGATTTCACCGAATATCTGGATGTTCACTATGTCCCTGACACGGGTGAAATCTTCATCTTCTGTATGGCGCTGATCGGCGGAGGGCTTGGCTTTCTGTGGTACAACGCGCCCCCAGCTGCGATCTTCATGGGCGACACGGGCAGCTTGGCCCTTGGCGGCGCTTTGGGGGCGATTGCAGTGGTCACGAAACATGAAATTGTCTGGGCCATCATTGGTGGCGTGTTTGTTGTCGAAGCCCTGTCCGTTATTATCCAAGTCCTGTGGTTTAAACGCACCGGCAATCGCGTGTTTCTGATGGCACCGATCCACCACCATTTTGAGAAGAAGGGTTGGGCGGAAAGCCAGATCGTGATCCGGTTCTGGATCGTTGCAATGATCCTGGCAATGATCGGGCTTGCCACACTGAAGGTCCGCTAAGATGATCCCCGTCACAGGTTATCGCGGTCAGAAAGTCGTTGTTCTTGGAATGGGCCGGTCCGGCCTGACAGCCGCCAAAGCCCTGCAGGCTGGCGGGGCCGAGGTCACTTGTTGGGACGATGGCGAAGCAGGTCGCGCACGCGCAGTTGAATCTGGTTTTGACTGCCAGAACCCGACCAAAGGTGGTTTGAACGGGGCTGTTTGCCTGATCACATCGCCGGGCATTCCTCATCTGTATCCTAAACCGCATCCTGCCATTGCCGCTGCTTTGTCGGCAGGTATTTCTGTCGACAACGACATCAGCCTGTTCTTCCAATCCATCGCCACATCCCGCTGGGACAATTTTGAAACCATTCCGCGTATTGTGGCCGTGACAGGCAGCAACGGGAAATCCACCACCGCGGCATTGATCCATCATCTGTTGGAGCATGCAGGCGTGAATACTCAGTTAGCGGGAAACATCGGGCGCGGAGTTCTGGACATTGATCCGTTAGAAGACGGCGAAGTTGTTGTGCTGGAACTGTCGTCTTACCAAACCGAACTGGCCCGTGCATTGACCCCTGACATCGCCGTGCTGACCAACATGTCGCCAGACCATCTGGATCGCCATGCAGGGTACGGCGGGTACTATGCCGCCAAGCGCCGTTTGTTTGCGGAAGGTGGACCGGACCGTTGCATTATTGGTGTGGATGAACCCGAGGGTCAGATGTTGGCCAACCAAATGGCCGCAGGCACAGGCGATGACCGTGTGATCCGTGTATCCGCTGGGTCAAAGCTGGCGAACATGGGATGGACTGTGACCGCCCGCAAAGGATTCCTGTCTGAAACCAAGAAAGACCGCCAAGTCGGGTCGATTGATTTGCGCCCGATGGCGAATTTGCCCGGGTCGCACAATCATCAGAACGCTTGTGCCGCCTATGCCGTACTCCGGTCGTTGCACATTGCTCCGCGTACCATTGAGGCAGGTCTTGCCAGTTTCGCAGGTCTTCCCCATCGCAGTCAGTTGGTGCGCACGTTGGATGGCGTGACCTATGTGAATGATAGCAAAGCCACGAATATCGACAGCGCTGTGAAGGCATTGGGTGCGTTCAAAAACGTTCATTGGATTTGTGGCGGGTTGCAGAAAGAAGGCAGCCTTGAACCGTTATTCGTTGCGACCGAAAACGTAAGGTCAGCGTATGTGATTGGTCGTGAGGCGGAGGCCTTTGCCCGTCAATTAAACGTGGATGCAGTCGTGTCAGGCACAATGGATGCCGCTGTTGCTGCGGCACACACAGCTGCGGAAAAGGGCGATGTTGTCTTGTTGGCGCCAGCCTGCGCCAGTTTCGATCAATATGACAGCTTTGAAACCCGTGGCACGCATTTCACCGATTTGGTGAACGGGTTATAATGTTGCTTTGATCGATTGCGCTGCAACCCAGCCTGACGACCACGCCCATTGAAAGTTGTAGCCGCCCAACCATCCGGTCACATCCACACATTCGCCAATGAAATAGAGACCTTTGTGGGCCTTTGCCTCCATCGTTTTAGACGACAGGTGATCTGTGTCGACACCACCCACCATGACCTCGGCGGTGCGATACCCCTCG
>JBMZCY010000093.1:0-7285 GCA_049613825.1 Planktomarina sp. | reverse complement strand
GTAAAGAACAATGGAAAATCACATTATTTCCCTTGACGAATTTTTAAATATAGATAGTACTGATAATATACTTATGTTTAATAGGTTGCTTTTTAGTAAATATGATAAGTGATACCACGGCCACCGAATCCAGTGTGGCCTGTGAACAGGGCCTGTTTTTGTCACACTCACAATTGTCACTGCCGGGGTCGCTTGATATTACAAACGATACTTGTCTGCATGGCGAAGTGTTGTTGTCCACAGGGGCGGGGTCATTGTTTGATGGATCCATCCGGCTGTCGGCCACTGATGCGACGGCGCTTGATATTGGTGGATTTGGGCCGAACGATGTCACGTTGGATGACATATCAGTTTACCGCACCGCGTCTGATACGGTGGTGCAATCTGTAAATGCCACCATCGAAGATCTGAGCAGTGTATTTTTAAACTCCAGACAGTTGTCTAATATATCTGTGGCCGAATGGAACGCGATCAGTCCGTTTCATATTTTTGAGGATAATTTATCAGGTATTCCCGTTGTGTATTCTTCTGGAATATGGGCGGTTGATCCCGCGACTTTGCAGTCAAACGTTATTTACGTCCATGACGGGGATGTGTCGGTGTTCCCCGGAACTCAGTTTGCTGAGGTCGCAATCATTGCAAGCGGGGAAATCCGTCATGTCAAAGCGCCTATGCCTATCGTTCCAACCGATGATTTACCTGCTGAAACGAATGATCTGCCGCCGGTATCTCCCCTCTACCTGCAAACTGGTGGGGCACTTCTAACAAACGACTGGTCCGGTATTTCATACCACAAATCGTTTATCATGGGACAGAAACTGGACCTGACGGGTAATGTTGCGGCAGGTGCGTCTGATGCCTGTGCCACCGACCAATATGACACATTTTTCATATCATCGGATGCAATGACATTCGGTGCTGCGGACGCAGCGGTTGATATGGATGCTGTGATGGCAATTTCATTGGTGACGTTGTCCAGTGAAGGGTCGCTTACGGGCAACGCAAATTACCTTGAAAGTATCGGTGATCAAACCCATGCTGGCAACGTTACAGTGCAGGGATGTCCGACGCCACTTGCATCCCCTTTTGAAGGCCCGCTTGTTAAAGTCAACGTGCACTTCGTCACAGCCCGTCTGGTTCTCTAAAACGCGCTTGCGTTTGCTGCAATCAACCAAAGGGCCAATCCTGCTTCGATCCCGCCGAAAACAAACAGTTTTTTGGTAGGTGGGGCATCAAAGATCAGCGATACGATGCGTCCTATCGCGGCCCCTGTATAGGCAATCCCGATGGCCACATAAACCCAAGGTGCATTGATGATCAGCGCCGCCACACCTAGTGCGACGAACAGCCCACCGACGGATGCACGCATCTCGCTTAGCCCCATTGTGGTGTTGGTCGTGACCAGATCAAGGGCTGTCAGGGTATAACGGGGGGCTAGAAAGCCGAATGCGCCGAAAGCGATTGTCGTCAATGCAGCGGCCCAATTTAAAAGCTCTACCATCAACATGTTCCTTTTGTGTTTGATCTTATTACGCTTCGTCGCGGGAATTGGTTTCATCTTTGTGTGGCTTGTCCCTACGGCACAGGCGTGACAGCGTTGGGAAAACACAAATTTCGGAGATAAACATGTTTAATGCTTTGATGGTCAACAAAGACGCAGATGGCAAAACCAGTGCCGCAGTTACTCAGATAGGTATAGATGATTTGCCTGCAGGCGAAGTGTTGGTGGCGGTAGACTATTCCACTGTGAACTACAAAGACGGGTTGTGCATTGGCCCGGGCGGCGGATTGGTACGCAATTACCCGCATATTCCGGGCATTGATTTTGCAGGAACCGTCGAAGCGTCAGATGATGATCGCTATCAGCCGGGTGACAAAGTTGTCCTGACCGGCTGGCGCGTTGGCGAAGCGTATTGGGGCGGATATGCGCAGAAGGCGCGGGTGAAGGCGGACTGGTTGGTACCTTTACCGAAAGGGATTACATCACGTCAGGCCATGGCAGTCGGAACTGCCGGGTTCACGGCAATGCTGGCGGTGATGGCATTGGAAAATCACGGACTGACACCGGATCAGGGCCCTGTTCTGGTGACGGGTGCAGCGGGCGGCGTTGGGTCGGTAGCCACAGCAATCCTTGCCAATCGCGGATACGATGTTGCAGGCGTGACTGGGCGACCCGAGACTGCGGATTATCTGAAATCCCTTGGCGTGACCCAAATTGTTCCCCGTGAAGACATCAATGAAACCACCAAACGCCCGCTTGAGGCCGAGGCGTGGGCCGGATGCATCGACGCCGTGGGTGGCCCGATGTTGGCGCGTGTGTTGGGACAGATGAAATACGGCGCGTCCGTTGCTGCTGTGGGTCTGGCGGGTGGGGCGAACTTGCCTGCGACTGTGATCCCGTTCTTGCTGCGCGGTGTGAACCTGTTGGGCATCGACAGTGTGATGCAGCCTTATGACAACCGCTTGGCCGCATGGCAGCGGATCGCAAGCGACCTGCCGATGGATAAATTGGAGGCTATGATAAATCCGGCAATTCTGTCCGATTTGCCCAAATTAGGTGCTGATATTTTGCAAGGTCAGGTTCAGGGCCGTGTTGTGGTGGATGTAAACGCCTGAGGAATACAGGTCTGCGTTTGATTACCTGAGGTAAGTACGCAAGTTCACCGTGATCCCTCTGCCGGGCGGTCCAAACCTGCGGGGGCGGGTGATTTTATACAATCACGTGCCAACAGTGATGGGCATTACCCCTAAACGTGGGGTAATGAGGGTGTCGTTTGTGCATCATACATTTCTTGCAGACATTGACCGTGTGATGGACGCGCTAGATCACATTCTGTGACAAAGGGGTACGCACATGACGACGTTGGTTTGGTTCCGCCGTGATTTTCGTTTGACCGATCATGCAGCACTGACTGCTGCCGCGGATCGTGGCGGCCCTGTGGTCTGTGTGTTCGTGAACGATGCCCATGTGGACAGCCTTGGGGCAGCACCCAAATGGCGGATGGGGCTGGCGGTCGAACAGTTCGCCAAGACATTAGAAGCGATGGGTCAAAAGCTGATCTTGCGGACGGGGGCAGGGGATGATGTGATCCCTGCGCTGGCTGCCGAGGTTGGCGCGGATGCGGTGTACTGGTCCCGCAGTTATGACCCAACGGTTCAGGTCGTCGATGCCAAGGTGAAGGAAAAGCTGAAAATGGCAGGCTTCGAGGCCGCCAGTTTCAAAGGTCATCTGATTTTTGAACCTTGGACGGTCGAGACGAAAACAGGCGGGTTCTACAAGGTGTTCACGCCACTTTGGAAAACCGTACGCCATTGGGATATGCCGAAGCCGCTGACTAAGGTGACATGGATGCCAGCACCTAAACAGTTTCCACCGTCGGAAAATCTGAATGATTGGCAGCTTGGCGCTGCGATGAAGCGTGGCGCAGATATCGTTCTGCCGTATACGACTGTGGGCGAAGAAAAGGCCCAAGATCGATTAGACCTGTTCTTGACGGAACGCGTACAAGGCTACCCTACGAACCGTGATCTGCCATGGAAAGACGGCACCTCTCGCCTTTCGGAAAACTTAACCCACGGCGAAATTTCCCCTCTCCAATGCTGGCACGCGGGATGGCGTGCATTTCATGGCGGGGACGCGGGCGCCGAGGTGTTTGTGAAAGAAATCGTATGGCGCGAATTTGCGTATCATTTGCTGCATCACACGCCGCATATTGCAACGGATAACTGGAAACCGGACTGGGATGCATTTCCTTGGAACACTGATGAAACTTCCGGCAAGGTCGTTGCGTGGGTACAAGGTCGCACGGGCATTCAGTTCGTCGATGCCGCCATGCGGGAAATGTATGTCACGGGCACAATGCACAACAGGGGCCGTATGATCGTCGCCAGTTATCTGACCAAACACTTGCTGACCGATTGGAAGATCGGGATGAACTGGTTCGCCGATTGTCTGATTGATTGGGACCCCGCAAGCAATGCAATGGGATGGCAGTGGTCATCAGGATCAGGGCCGGATGCGACACCCTATTTCCGTGTGTTCAATCCGGTGACGCAGTTAGATAAGTTCGATAAGAACCGCGCTTATGTCGGTGCGTGGTTGGCAGAAGGGAAGGCAAATCCGTCTGATACGGCGCTGTCGTATTTTGACGCAGTGCCAAAGGCGTGGGGGCTGTCGGCAACGGATGCCTATCCCGCGCCGATTGTTCCGGCAGATCAAGGACGCAAGATTGCGTTGGATGCCTATGCGAACCGCGGATTTTAAGCCTCCGTCGGGTCAACACATAAGAAACGCCTGCGATATCTTGCCCTTTGGGGCGCTAAGATTACCGTATGCTTAACGAATTCGGGGATGACGCATGATACTGACGACCACCAGCGGACAAAAGAATCTGCCACGATATTTCAAACCTGTTTTCGATGTGGCTCTAAAAGGGGACGTTGGACGGCTGGATGTTGTCTTGAACGATGGCCGCAGATTCCGCGCCGAAGGATCAAAACCCGGTCCGGTGGCCGAAGTGATGATCCACGATGATGGTGTTTTCGCCCGTTTGCTGCGCGAAGGCCAGTTGGGGTTCTGCGATGCATATCTGGATGGCGAATGGTCGACACCCGATTTGCAGGCCTTCATGGATTACTTCCATGCGGGCAACGATGCGCTGTTTGACGGTTTTCCCGGTCAGAAACTGGTGCAATGGTATGAACAGTTCCGCTTTTGGATGCAGCGCAACAACAAAGCGCAAGCGAAGAAAAACATCAGCTACCACTATGATCTGGGCAATAATTTCTATGGCCTGTGGCTGGACGACACGATGACTTATTCATCCGCCATTTTCGAGACTGGGCAGGAGAGTATGGAGGCCGCCCAAACCGCCAAGTACAAATCCATGGTCGATCAGATGGGTGTCAAAGACGGCGACCATGTGCTGGAAATCGGCTGCGGTTGGGGGGGCTTTGCTGAATACGCCGCCAAAGAACGCGGGTTGAAGGTGACATGCCTGACGATTTCAAAAGAACAATTCAAGTTCGCCGAGGAACGCATCGCCAAAGCGGGTTTGTCGGACATGGTGACGTTCAAGCTGCAAGATTACCGTGATGAAACCGGTGTTTACGACGGCATTGCCAGCATTGAGATGTTTGAGGCCGTGGGCGAAAAATACTGGCCTTCGTATTTCAACACCGTGCACGACCGCCTAAAACCGGGTGCACAAGCGACGTTGCAGATTATCACTGTGGCCGATGATCGGTTTGAGTTATACCGCAACACCATTGATTTCATTCAGAAATACATCTTTCCGGGCGGCATGCTGCCATCAATGAAAGTGCTGAAAGAACAAGCCTCGACTGCCGGATTGCAATTCGTGAAATCCATTGGATTTGCCCAAAGTTATTCCACCACCCTGCGCCGCTGGCATGATGATTTCAACGGCAAATGGGATCAGGTTCAGACTATGGGCTTTGATGACCGTTTTCGCAGGATGTGGAATTTCTATCTGACATCTTGCGCATCGACGTTTTCTTCGGAAAACTGTGACGTGATTCAGATCACGATAAAACGGCCTGCCTAACCTATGACCCTACCTGCGATTTTCCTGTACGGAACCCTATGTTGGGATGAGTTATTGATTGTGGTTGGGGGGCCTGATTGCCCGCGCGCAACGCCTGCCACGTTGAACGGTTATTCAACCCATTGGGTCGAAGGTCAGACATTCCCGATGGTTCAGATGAACAAGGGCGCTATGTGCCACGGTTTGCTGGTTCGGGATGCGCCGTTCGAGGTGATGGACCGCTTGTCCTACTACGAAGCCCCCTTTGGCTATGTCCTTGCTGAAGTGACTGTCGAAGGACCCGATGGTCCCGAAGATGCCTATGCCTATCGTCCACCCAAAGACCTGATCGCAGGGGATGATTGGGATTTGGCTGGGTGGATCGCCACCCATGGCCCCTTGGCACGTGAAACCGCGACCGAAGTCATGGCGCGGATGCATCTGGACACGCCTGCGCAGGCCAAGCAGAAATACGGGATGATGCAGGTGCGTGCCGCAGGTCGTTTGAATGCAACTGCGCATCCCAGTCCTGTGTCTGACAGCGGCCTGTCGATGGCTGATGTGGATGTGCAAGCAACCCATGTGCCCTATTCGAATTTCTTTGCGATGGGCGAAGTGGCGCTGACCCATAAACGCTTCGACGGAACGCAAACGGACAGCTTGAACCGTGCGGCATTTCTGGGAACGGATGCGGCAATCGTGCTGCCCTATGATCCTATCCGCGACCGTGTGCTGTTGATCGAACAATTTCGCTTTGGCCCGTTCATGCGCAACGATGCGAACCCGTGGATGATGGAACCCGTCGCGGGTCGTGTGGATGCAGGTGAAGCCCCTGATGTCACTGCTAAACGCGAAGCGGTTGAGGAAGCGGGGCTAACCCTGACCGACCTGCATTTGGTGCATTCCGGTTACGCCAGTCCCGGCTGTTCGACCGAATATTTCCATATTTATGTAGGCATCGCTGATCTGCCGGATGACGTGGCGCAGATTGGCGGGTTGCCGGGCGAGGCCGAGGATATCAAAGGCCATGTCCTGCCTTGGGATACCTTCTATGATCGACTGACCAATGGCCAGCTGCCCGTGACCCCGCTGGCGCTGGCAGGATACTGGTTGGCCCACAATCGCGCGACCCTGCGTCAAACGGGTTGAGGTTGTTCTGGTCACACCTTACCTAAGGCCAACACGAAAGGCCTACCCATGACGATACACAATGATCTTGCTTCCGCCATCGGCAACACACCCCTGATTAAACTGCGCGGGGTCAGCGAAGCAACGGGTTGCACTATTCTGGGCAAAGCCGAATTTATGAACCCTGGCCAATCGGTCAAGGATCGCGCAGCGTTGTACATCATCAAGGACGCAATCGCGCGGGGCGACCTGAAACCCGGCGGGACAATTGTGGAAGGGACTGCGGGCAACACAGGCATCGGTCTGGCCTTGGTCGGCGCGTCCATGGGGTTTCGCACGGTGATCGTTATTCCTGAAACCCAAAGTCAGGAAAAGAAAGACATGCTGCGGTTGGCAGGGGCCGAACTGGTCGAAGTTCCCGCCGCACCGTACCGCAACCCGAACAATTTCGTGCGCTATTCCGGTCGCCTAGCGGCAGAGATTGCGAAGACCGATCCAAACGGCGCGATCTGGGCGAACCAGTTTGATAACGTCGCCAATCGTGATGCACATGTTGTGTCAACGGCGCCCGAAATTTGGGAACAGACGGATGGTAAGGTCGATGGGTTCAT
>JBMZCY010000092.1:0-7308 GCA_049613825.1 Planktomarina sp. | reverse complement strand
GTCGATCCAGAATGCGGATTTAACTGGGATGCGGATTAATGGCGTGTTGGTGACGGATCTGTTGGCAGCGTACGAAGCGACATAGTCCTAGCCTACATCTCATCAACCAATCCCTTCACTTCGACCCCCAGCGGATTCTCTGCAATCCCAACCTTCGCTGCTGCCTTCACGGCATCCGGCTTGTTCTGGGATAGCTTCCAAGTGCTTGTAATTTCAGTCACCTCAAACGCAATAGGCACGATCTGACGCTCCATCCGATCATAAACCTCGGGCGTCATCTTCGCGATTTTCCACGGCGTCTTTCCATCAATCCGTCCTTCCATCCCTGCGGACAAGCGGTCCAAAATACCGCGCATATCGGCCTGTGGTAAGCGCTTTAAAACACCCGTCAAATGCACCGCAATATAGTTCGAAGTCGGAACCTGATCTTCAACCCCATACCAATCCGGTGACACGTAACAGTCCCCACCACTGACGATCAACTTGGCGACTTGTGGTGTTTCCAACAGTTTCAAAATGGGATTTGACCGCACCAAATGCGCCTCAACATGTTTACCATCATCCGACAATTGAAACGGAATATGGGACACCAGCGGTACAGGGTCAGCGTTCATAGCAAGCACGCCAAATGACCGCTGTTGCGCAAACGCAATATCACGATCCTGTGGCGATTTACGGAAGATCGGATTGGGATGCATGCTGGGCTTCCAGTGTTGTGACACAAGTTATGGTAAGGTGTTTGACCCGCGCAGTTCCGTTGATGCCTTAAATCTGTTCAAGGCAACGGTGAATTGGGTCAGTCAAATTTTGGTAAAGATGCGCTGCCCAAGGCACGTAATTGCACCTTGGGCAGATAAGCCACCCTTTGAAGGGCAAGCTTTCATTTAATGGTTATTCAGATGCTTCATCGTCGTTGCCCATCGCGTACAATATACCGCCAACGACAACCAAACCGATCATAATCCCCCAAGCGACTGTGTCGCCCCAGTTATAAATCCATATCAGCAAAGACGGCACCATGTTTAGAAAACTCAGCACAATGGCAAAGCCACCTAGCCCGGCCATCACAGCTCCAATTTGACGCATTTCAATTCCTCCCTTTGAATGTAGGGGAATGCTTGCAAGGTGCGGCAGCAAAAACAACAAATCCGTGCAGGCCCACAATGTCCGGACCCGTGGTTGTGCTGTTTTTGTCGCGTTAATATGGGTCAGTCGCGATCTTCACCTGCAAGCATGGCCGTGATCCACTTTGCAGTCGTTGGCGTTTTGGCCAACCGTAGGAACGCCGCACGTTCACGATCGAACAAGTCTTGTTCGGTCACGTCCAACGTTTCGTCACTGTCCGTGTTCACAACAATGGTCGCGATTTCCATGGCCGTGGTTTTATTGTGCGGCAAGAACCATTTCTTCGCCACACCATCCGCCATGAAATCATCCATCTTTTGCAAAATCGCTTTGCCGGGCAAGGTATAGATCTGCGGGGCAGGTGGGATATATCCGTCCGCCATGTCTGCAATCCAAGCCGTGGCCTGCGTGATCAGCTTGTCGCGGTTCATCACACTGCGGTCGCGGTCGGGCAGGAAGTAACGCAGTTTCGTGGCTTGTTCAGGGCTTTCACCCATCTTGCCGTAACCGACCTGCATCCATGCGTTCCATGCAGCATCTTCGGAATCGTTCGTCGCGTTCAACCAGCGTTCATAGGTGGTCTTCACACCGCCGCCGCCGGGCACGACGCCGACGCCAGATTCAACAAGGCCGAGAACCGAATTGGCATGGGTCAGTAGCGCATCACAATGGAGGAGAACTTCGAACCCACCGCCAAGGGACAGGCCTGATGGTGCGCCGATCACAGGCACAGAGCAGTATTTTAGTTTCGCAACGGCCTGTTGGAAGTCGTTCAGGAAGCTGTCCATTTCATCCCAAGCTTCACGTGCGATGAAGTCGGCAAAGCGGTTCAGGTCTACGCCCGCGCTGAAGTGCTGAGCGTCGTTGTGGATCAGGATGCCTTTGCCGTGGTCTTCGGCGGCACAGGCCACAATCTCCATAGACTCACCTGTCAGGGCGTTGGCTTTGGAATGGAATTCAACCAAGCGAATGTCACCCGGCAACGCCCACAAGGATGCCGCGTGATTTTGGGCGATGGGTGTCAATGTGCGGCGGGTCAGACTGAACCGTTGCGTGCCTTCGGGCAGTTGAACGGGTTTCAATTCAGGTGCGCCGTCGAAGTTGCGGACATACAGAACGCCGTCTTTCGCGACATAAAAAGGGCCATGTTCGATGCTGGCTTGCAGTGCCATTGGCACAACTGCGCCTGCTTCTTTCGCCAGTTCCACCACAGTTTCCGCGCCCAATGCGTCGATCATTTCAAACGGGCCACGGATCCAGTTGAAGCCCATTTTCATGGCATCGTCGATGTCTTGTGGTGTGACTGTCACGTCAGGGATCAAGTGTGCGGCATAGGACAAAACACGGCCCAGGAAGTTGCGGGCGAAGCGGGCATGGGGGCCATTACCCGCAATCATCAAAGGCAGGGTTTCCTGACTGTTCTGCATCGCTTGCGCTGCGGCCTGTGCCGCGGCGGGCAAGTCTTTCACCCGTGGGCGGGTCGATCCATCCAAGTTTATCGCTACGGTGCCGTTTTCACGATAAAATCCGCCTTTGCCGGATTTTTCGCCAGTAAAACCATCTGCAATCATTTGGTTGATCAGACCGTTTGCCGGATTGTTCGACCGACCGACCGCGTGGAACACGTCATTTTCCGGCAGGATATCCCCCAGCGTATCCACCACGTCAGACATCAAATCGACGCCTATCAGATCATACAGGCCAAACACCCCGGTTTTTGGAATACCCATTGGACGGCCCATTAGGGCGTCTGCCTCTTCAATTGTAAGGCCTTGCTTGAAAGCTTCGTCCATGCCGACTTGCAGGGCGAAGACGCCAACACGGTTGCCAAGGAAACCGGGCGTGTCGTTGCAGGGAACCACGCCTTTGCCGAGGACTTCGTCGTTGAAATGGGCCAAACGGTCCATCACATCCGCACGTGTGTGTTCACCACGGACCAGTTCCAGCAGGCGCATGTAACGCACGGGGTTGAAGTAATGGGTGATCGCAAAGCGTTCTTGGAAATCGCGCGGCGCTTCGGCCACCAGCAGGCTGATCGGGATGGTCGAAGTGTTGGAGGTCACGATGCAGTCCGGCTTGATCACATCATTCAGCCGCGCATACAGGTCACGTTTGATATCCAGACGTTCAACAATGGCTTCGACGATCCAGTCGCAATCGGCCAACCTGTCGAAATCACCATCAATGGTGCCCGTAGTGATCCGCCCCACGTTGGATCGTTTGTGCAATGGTGCAGGTTCGGATTTCTGCAACCGTTCCAGCGCGTAATCGGTGGCATCTTTGGTCAGATCCAGCAGCAGCACATTGTGCCCTGCGTTTGCGATTTGACCCGCGATGCCCGACCCCATGGTGCCTGCACCGATCACTGCGATATTCCTGAATGTCATGGTCTGCCCCCAACCTTGGTTTACGTTGGGGTAGCAGGCCGTGTGATCGGTTCACAACCGTGTTTGGGGCAAATCCCGTGACGTCATATCAGGGACAACGAAAGGTCAGGTCACCTGCACATGGCAATCGTGGCATCCGTAACAAATGTGGGGAATGTTGTTGGTGTTCAGCCAATCGGCATCAGAATCTTCCGCGTCCTGCATAGGCATAGGGGATGGATCATCATTCGCAATCTGGTCCAACGCTTCCAATCCAACAGGGTCCTGCGTGGCAGGGTCTGCCGTCGTGTCCCACTGACTGTGACCACATCCATGGCCATGCACATGCGGGACCGAATTATCTTCAAACGCAATCACCTGCGGCGCATCATCGGTCAGGTCTTCGGGTTCACTGGTCAGCCCCCCAGGTGCTGCGTCAGCATCCAGTGTCTGGGATGATGCCGCGTTTTCATCATCGGTCACACTCGCCAGAAACGGCAATCCCAGAAACATTAACATCCATCCAAAACCCATAAATCACCTCTAAATTGGGAAGGGCCCCAATCTAGCGCAGCATGCTTAAAAATGGATTACGGATGGATGCTTTTATCGTTTACGCCCGATGTCGATCTAGAAAGCCGCGTAGGGCTTTGTTCACTTCGAACGGAGATTCGGTGATATTCATGTGCCCTGTATCCGGCAGTTCGACCTTGTCGCCGCCCAAGGCTGCGTGCAGTGCGCGGCCTGCTTTGATCGGGGTCATTTTGTCGGCGCCGGACAACACGCATAAAGTTGGACAGGTGATGTTTGCAGATGCCTCGGCCCCGCCGCCATAGGCGGCACAGGCGGACAGGTCTGCGAACAACGCCCCTTTGACATTGGACGCCATCAATTGCGATCCATAGGCCATGTGGGACACACCGGGCATTGTGTGGTCATGCTTGTGACCTGCGGCACCGTGCCCCCAATCCATCATGGAAGTGATGGCCTTGGGTTCTTTATGCTCGGCCAATCCCAGCAGGTAATCGTTCACAGGGATCGCTTGGGCTGTCGCAAGGAAGCTGGCCGTTTGCACGCGGTCAGCATGGCGCGATGCAAGGTCCAGCAACACCAAACCGCCTTGGGAATGCCCAGCCATGTGCGCCTTCGCGATACCAGCCGCATCCATGAAGGCGATCAACCAATCGGTCATCGCCTCAATCGACGTCAAAGGTGCACCGTCCGACTGCCCATGCCCTGGCATATCCGGCGTGATCGACTGCCAGCCCCGGTTCGCAAAGTACCGGTGCTGGAATTGATAACCCAGATGGTTCTGACCCGACCCGTGAATGAACAAGATCACATCACCCGATGGATCAAAATCACGTCCACCGGTTGAGGCAAAGGTGGATACTCCGTTTAAATCTATCCGCATTATTCTGCCGCCATCTTTTTCTTCATCACACGGCCTGCGGCCTTTAGCGCCTGACCGAAATCAGCGGCCAGATCGTCGAAATCTTCCAGACCAACCGAGATACGGATCAGATCATCCGTCAAACCTGCCGCCTGCATCGCGTCGGATGTCAGGTGGCTGTGGGTTGTGGACCCGGGATGGATGACTAGCGTCTTTGCATCACCAACGTTCGCCAAATGGCTGGCCAGTTCAACATTCTCGATAAACGCACGGCTGGCATCGCGCCCGCCTTTCACGCCACACGCAATGATCGATCCTTGGCCCTTGGGCATCAGGCGCATCGCAGTTGCGTTGTCGGGGTGATCGGGCAAGGAGGGGTGCTTGATCCATTCGATTTGATCGTGGCCAGACAGGAATTCCAGCATCTTGACCGTATTCGACTGATGCTTTTCCATCCGCAGCGGCAGCGTTTCGATCCCTTGCAAGATGTAGAATGCGTTCTGTGGTGACATGCAGGGGCCGACGTTCATCATGCCTTCGGATCGCACGCGCATTGAAAATGCAGCAGGGCCGTATTCTTCCCACAGGTTCACACCTTGGTAACCAAAGTGAGGGCCGTTGATCATCGGGAACTTGTTGTCCTGACCCCAGTCAAAGTTGCCGCCGTCTACGACAACGCCACCCAGAGCAACCCCATGACCACCCATCCATTTCGTCAACGAATGGATCACGATGTTCGCGCCATGTTTGATCGGCTGGATCATCCAAGGGGTGTTAAAGGTCGCGTCGATGACCAGTGGCACGCCTGCGGCCTGCGTGATCTTTGCCACCTCTGACACGTCCATAATGTCCATGCCGGGATTGCCGATGATTTCGCCGAAGACCATTTTGGTGTTCGGACGGATCGCGTCGCGGATCGCCAAAGGGTTGTTCGGCGGCACAAATGTTGTCTCGATCCCGTAGCGTTTCAGGGTGTGTTCAAACAAGTTGATGTTCGCGCCGTACATTTGGGATGAAGACACGATGTGATCGCCCGCAGAACACAGGGCCAGAACTGTCACAAATAATGCTGCCATGCCCGAAGACGTCGCCACCGCAGCAACGCCACCATCCATCGCCGCCACACGTTGTTCCAACACAGCAACCGTTGGGTTCGTCAGGCGCGAATAGATGTGACCGCCAATTTCCATGTTGAACAAGGCCGCCGCATGCTCTGTGTCTTCAAACACATAGCTGGTCGTTTGGTGAATTGGCACAGCGCGGGACCCGAAGCGTGCATCGGGGCTTTGGCCTGCGTGCAGGGATAGGGTGTCGAATTTATAGTCTGGCATGGTGTCCTCCTACGGTTGGAGGCTGTTTAGGGGCCGCACTGCTTTCGGGCAAGTCAAGCGCGGTGTTTTAACCCAACGGAACGAAAGGTCTTGAGGGCGCCAATGGGGCAGGATAATTTCACATTAATAAGTTATGGAGCCAGCTGCCGATGTACATCCCGGGTATATTTCTGTTTGCCCTATTCCCAGTTGTGATGCTGCTGATCGTGTTTATTGCAGTGCGCGCGAACCGCCGGACGTTACAAAAACAGAGCAGAGATCGGACTGGACTCAAACTGCCAAAATAACTGGCCCTAATTCGCACTGGAACTTGGCGCTATTGTAGTTTATCACTTCGATAATTGAGACAAAATGTCTCATTTTTTGCCAAATTATGGAGATTTCCCATGAAAATGACCACTGAAGAGGCCTTTGTAAAAGTCCTTCAAAAGCATGGGATTCGCCATGCATTCGGTATTATCGGTTCCGCGATGATGCCAATTTCCGATATTTTCCCTGCTGCTGGCATTAAATTCTGGGATTGCGCCCACGAAGGGTCCGCAGGTTTCATGTCCGACGGTTACACCCGTGCGACGGGCGAAATGTCCATGATGATCGCGCAAAACGGCCCGGGCATCACCAACTTTGTAACAGCTGTTAAGACTGCTTACTGGAACCACACACCATTGTTGTTGGTTACTCCGCAAGCTGCGAACAAAACAATCGGTCAGGGCGGCTTCCAAGAAGTTGAACAGATGGCATTGTTCCAAGACATGGTTGCTTATCAAGAAGAAGTTCGCGACCCATCCCGCGTTGCCGAAGTTCTGACACGTGTGATTTCCCAAGCAAAGCGTTTGTCCGGCCCAGCACAGCTGAACATCCCACGCGATATGTGGACACAAATCATCGACATCGAGCTGCCAGAACCAATCGAATTCGAAATGTCCTCCGGCGGTGAAAACTCCGTTGCTGCAGCGGCTGCAATGTTGTCCGAAGCGAAAAACCCAGTGATCTTGAACGGTGCTGGCGTGATCTTGTCAGAAGGCGGCATTGAGGCTTCCAAAAAATTGGCAGAGCGTTTGGACGCGCCAGTATGTGTTGGGTACCAGCACAA
>JBMZCY010000091.1:0-7368 GCA_049613825.1 Planktomarina sp. | reverse complement strand
TCCCTTGGTGCATGTGGTTGGGCAAATCAGGGTAGGCATGTATCCGGCCTATGCTGGCGATTTTGTGTCGCCTCTGTATGTGTTTGGTATCGGGGCGATCACGTTCATGCTGGGGTTGCTGTTTTTAAACCGCCACTATCGTGCGATCATTAATGATTAGCCGAGGAAGATGAAATCATCCTGTGTGATGCTGGCCGCATCGGTGTCGGCCAAACGGATGCGGTGGCCTTCATAAGCGATTTCGGTGTAATCTGTGCCATCAACGGTCACAGTTGAAATTTCCAACGCACTAAAGCGGCCTTCGACTTTGCGCAATCTGATCAGATCTTCGGCTGCGTTCCAGTCTGCGATGGTGTCGATTTCGCCATTGGTAAACGAATTAAACACATAGATATCATTGCCCGATCCACCGTTCAGAATGTCGTCACCATCGCCCGCATTGATCGTGTCGCGGCCTTCACCGCCAAACAATGCGTCGTCGCCATTGCCACCGCCTAGAAAGTCATTTCCACTGCCCCCAAAGGCGTAGTCGTCGTCATCGCCCGCCCCGATTTTATCGTCGCCATCCCCCGCGTACATTTCATCGGTCCCGGTGCCGCCGCCCATGTCGTCATTGCCATCCCCACCCGTTACGATGTCATCGCCATAACTGCCCGCAAGTGTATCGTTGCCGCCGCCGCCATGCACTTCGTCCTGACCATACCCACCAGAGGCGACATCATCGCCCAAACCTGCATTGATATAATCCTCATTCGCGCCTGATCCGATGACGTCTTTTCCGGATCCGCCAAACATGCGGTCGTCCCCGTTGCTGCCGCCCAATTGGTCGTCCCCCGCGCCGCCATAGACTTCGTCGTCACCATTGTGTGCTGCGATGTTATCGTCGCCTTCCCCACCATAAATGACGTCATTGCCAGTACGACCCAACAAAGCGTCATCCCCGACGCCACCGTCCAGCGTATCGTTACCGGTTCCGCCGTCCATCCAGTCGACGCCGTCGCCACCATAGCTGACGTCATTGCCATCTTGCGCGCGGACAACATCATCCCCTGCTTCCCCGAAGAAGATATTGCCTGCGCTGTCACCGCCCAAGACGTCGCCGAATTGCGTGCCTGTGATGCCTTCTATGCCTGAATACGTGTCGCCATCCGCAAATCCTGTGTTCACGTCACTGTTTGCAAGATCAGCGCGGACGCCGGAATTGGCATCGGCATAATCCGCCAGATCAATGCCGCTTCCACCAAATAGCGCATCTGCCCCATTGCCCCCGCGAAGGATGTCGTGACCTTCATTGCCTTGCAGGGTCTGGTCGCTGGCATTGCCGACCAATACATTGTCTGCTGCACTGCCCGTAATATTGCCGGAGGAAGACGGATTCCCGCCCGCAGTGGCCGAACTTTTGATGTCCGCTAAAGTTGTTGTATTGGTGTTGTCGAAATCAAAACTCGTCTCAACATGGGTGGCATTCAGGGTGTTGGCATCTGTAAAGTCTGATGCAGATAATGGACCACCCGACGCGCTCAAAATCTCTAACGTTTCGTTTTGATAGGTGATTTGTACGCCAATCGCAGTCTCGGTAATTGCCAGTTGATCGACCGAATTCAGCATCGGCCAATGGGATAAGTCCAACTTGTCCTGTGCGGGATCGAAGTCGGTGATCACATCCCCTTTGCCGTCCGAAGTCAGAACAAACAGATCAGCGCCGTTTCCACCGATCATTGTGTTTTGACCTTTTCCATCTTTTATAATGTCATCGCCATCACCTGCATCAATAACGCGGTCGGCATCATCCAGAATCAGCACATCATCTGCGGCGCTGCCCTGCACATTCTGGCTGTCCACCGTTGCGGTTACCCCCAAATCCCCCAGGTTAAGCGAGAATTGCCCAATCCCCGCCTCGGACCCCGAAACGGTGAACAGTTGATAATCACCATCAACCTCGGCGACGTGCATGTCTGTGATGGTATCAATCGGGAAATTTGTTTGATCAACGACCGTATCCAAATGCAGCAACTGCCCGTCTGGTAAAACCCCGAACAAGGAAATGCCACTGTCCTGACCTGCTGCCAATACGAAAGATCGATCGTCAATAGTGAAGGTTTCAATGACGTGAACATCATCCAGCCGCGTGGATAAATTATCAACCACCTGATCGACTGCTGTCAGATTCCCACTGCGTGTGATTTCAAACATTGTCAGCGATGAGGTGTCAGAGGACGCCATCACAACAAATTGCTGGCCCGCGACAGAAATCGCTGCAACATCCTGGGGGGTTGAAACGGGAAGGAAATCCTCAATCCCGATTGTTTCTGTGTGCGTCAGTTGCCCGCTCGACCCGATTGCAAAACTGCTAACACTGTCATTTGTTGCGGATATTGTGATCAGGATTTGAGTATCACCAAACTTTACCAATGCCATGGATGCCGGGCTGTCTGCATATCCCCCGTCTGATCCATCGATCCTTGTGCGTTCGGTCAGCGCCCCATTTCCGGCAACGGCATAGGTTGCAAACCCTGTTCCGTTTGCATTGGCCAGTGCCATGTACATTTTATTGCCAATTTCAAAAGCAATGCCTTCGAAATGATCTGCCGCCGCACCGCTGTTGTTCGCATATAATGCGACTGAGCTGTCGGGCGCCGCAGTCAACACTGCGTTCAGATCAGCCACTGCAAATTCCAGGGTGTCATCGCCCCACGCCACGTTCTGTGTCGGGCTGGTGCTTGTAATAGTATAGGCGGGATTTGTGGCTGCGATGCGTCCGGCGTTTAGGGTCAATGTGATAGCTCCATCCTGTATGTCGCTGGCCAGAACGACTGTATTCCCTTGCGTTTGGAAGCGGCCCACCCCCAAGGGGGCGTTCACAAAATCATCAACGATGATGCCTCTGAATTCGAAGATCCCCACGCAGGTCTGCTTTCTGAAAAGATGCCTTGGTTGTCGCGTTGTTCCCTTAAGGAAACCTTACCTGCAGCAGCCGAATTACTTCAGATTTTAGCAGAAGGGGTCAGTTTTCTGTTTTCTGTAAACTGTTCCCTAAATGTTCTGAATTAAACCTGTGCCTAGCAAAACAGAAAAGGGCAGGTCATGGCGAACGGATCACCACTTGTAGGACATGGGCATTTCGACGCGTTTCAGATGGGCGCTGAGGATGACTGGATTATCGGTGATGGTACAGATGTTCTGGCTGTGGGGCGCGGTGGTCTGCAAATGGCCGACAGCGGTATGGTTCATTTGTCGATGGGCACGGCGTCCTATGTCGCCGACCATTCCGTCGTCGCGTTTATCTTTGATGCAGATACGCAAGCGATCACCGGGGTCGAAGTGATCTGGCCAAATACCCAAGGACAGGTTGATGAAATGGGCTTGCAGGTGGCGGCAGGCGAAACCGTATCGTTTGGCCTGCTGACAGACGGGGCAGGATTGAATGATTATGAAAGCCTTGAAGGTGGCGTTTATGATGTGGTCGCATTGGACAGCGGGGGCTTTGGTCTGACTCACACCGCTGATGATGGCGCAACAACGTCGCTTGCAGGTGATCTGCTGATGTCGACCACTCAGAACACGGCATCTGGCAGTTTTACGGATGTGCCCAACACGATTCAGATCGGATTTGAAGACGGGTATGGTGGGGATGACGGTGATTTTAACGACCTGACATTTACTATGTATGTCAGTGATGCGACCGTCGATCTGCTGGTGGAAGCAGGGTCCTTTGCAGGCGCAGACCGCGCTGAAGGGGGCGGTGGATCAGACACGATATTAGGTGGCGAAGGTAGTGACTTGTTGGTCGGGGATACTGCTTGGAACGAATGGCAATTTCGCGATGGTGAATGGCATTATCACCCAGAAGAAATGCAACCGCTGCGTGCAGATGCAACACGTACTGCCGTGGACCCAAGCGATGACGTTTTGATCGGGGGCACTGGCAATGACGTATTGTTGGGCAACAATGGTGATGACACACTGCGCGGTGGCGTTGGGGATGACACGTTAAACGGTGGGAAAGATAATGATCAGGTAACCGGCGGCAATGGTGCCGATCTGCTAAACCTTGAGGATGGTAATGACCTGGGCGTTGGCGGCGATGGGGCTGACATCATCAACGGCGGCGCAGGCAATGATGTCGTATATGGTGATTTGCAGGGGGAAAACCTGTTGGTCAGCGGAAAAACAGACGTGGCGCGTTCTGTGGATGGATGGGATACAACCCAAGACCCGATCGAAGGGGTCGAGACACGCAGCCAGACGATCGAAACAACCGCAGGCCAAACCTACGGCTTGTCGATTGATGTCGCAGCAAACCTTGCCGGGGGATCATCGTCGGGCGTAGTCGAGGTTTTTTGGAACAATGAACTGATCGCAGCGACAACCGTGAATGGTCCCACCTTCGAAACATTGGATGCCAGTTTTCAGGCGGCAGGCGAAAGTGGTGTTTTGGAAATTCGCAGCGAAGGCACGGCACTCACAACGACAAACAGTGATGGTTTCATTGCAACGGTACAAACCACTGCAAGCAGTGTGAACGGTGATTTGACACTAGATGGTTTTGCACCGGGACAGGCACAATTGTATCAGGTTTTGGACGGACAGTTGACCTACCTTGATCCTGGGACAGGCACGTATATCGACATCGGCAATGATCCGGGTGTTCGGACAAATGCCATCGGGTTTAATATCGAGAATAACCTGATTTATGGGGTCACCAACCAAACAGGCATTGACGCAAACGGAACTGCATTGAACCGTGGCGATTTGATTGTCTACGATGCGAATGGCCAAGTTTTCAAGATTGGTGCGGTTGGCAACAGTGATGTCGTGGGCGACATGGACACGCAGGGCAATCTATGGACTTTCGATAACTCGTTGGACCGGATCACCAAGATTAAGGTGGACAATGTCGCCCCTGATGGAACGATGGTGTCCACGGACTATCCAATTGACCCTGATGCATTTCCATTCCGGGTTTATGACCTGACGTTTGAACCGCAGACCGAAACATTTGTCGGTGTGAAAGGCGCCCCCGAAGATGGGGGGCAGGGCCTGATCGTGCAAGTGGATATCAGCGGATTGGATACCGGCGGACAACCGGTCATCAGCACCTATCCGATATCGGGCACTGTCATGGACGATGTGCTGCACGAAGGAATGCCCAAGGGCAGCTTTGGGGCGGCATTTTCAGACGCGGATGGAAACATCTATGTCTCGCTAAACCGTGGTGACCATGATCTGGACGCATCGACAGATGCACAGGGGGCGATTTATCACGTTGTTGTTGATCCAACTACAGGGGCAGTCACACTCAGTTATATCGCTGATACGGAATTCACGACGACAAACGATGGCACGATGGACCCACGTGCAAGCGATCCGTTTGGTGGGGTTGATGCCGTTGCCGACGTCCTGATCGAAAATATCTCGCTGGTCGAAAATACTGGCAGTGGGGACCAACTGCGCGGCGGTGATGGTGACGATATCGTGTTTGGGGGCGGTGGGGATGATCTGATTCACGGCGGCGACGACAGTGATAATCTGTCCGGTGATCAAGGTGCAGATATTTTGGTCGGTGGGCAGGGGGCAGACATTTTGTTCGGGGGTGAGGCTACTGACTATTTGATTGGTGGCAGTGGTCAGGACCAGATGTTCGGTGGCAACGGTGGTGACTTTTTGAAGGGCGACACAGGCACCGATACCATGTTCGGTGGGTTCGGTGATGATCGCGCATTCGGCGGGCAGCAGGATGACCAGTTACAGCTGGGCGCTGGCAACGACCGTGGTTTTGGCGGGCAGGGCGACGATTCCCTAAACGGAGGCGTCGGCGATGACCATCTGGAGGGCGGCGCTGGCAACGATAATGTTTTCGGGTCCGAGGGCGCTGATTTCGTCAAAGGGTTTGTCGGTGACGACCTTGTCCGTGGCGGTGCAGGTGATGACCGTGGATATGGCGGTGATGGTGCCGACACCATGTCCGGTGGATCTGGCAGTGATACCATGACGGGCGAAGATGGCGCGGACACAATCTTTGGAAATGAAGGTGCTGATGTCTTGAAAGGCGGCCAAGGGGCTGATGCCCTGAATGGTGGTACGGATGATGATATGATCTTTGGCGGATCAGAGGGGGACCAATTGTCCGGATCGGACGGGGATGACAAGGTTGTCGGCGGCACGGGCGCAGACACCATCACAGGTGGGACCGGGGCCGATCATTTATGGGGCGGGAACTTCATTCACGACAATACCGCAGATATTTTCGTCTACAGCCAAGGGGACGGTAACGATATGATCCATGACTTTGAATCCGATTTAGATCGTATAGATTTGTCATCCTACGGCATGACGTTCGAAGAATTACAGGCGCGGGTTGTCGACCTTGGTTGGGCGACAGAGATTGACCTGTCTGACCTTGCATCGAACGGGGAGGTAGATCGAATTATTCTGCGGTCTGTCGATGCAAATGAATTGATAGAAGACAACTTCATCTTCTAACCACAAACACCAAGGGCCGCACGATCAGGTACGGCCCTTTCTTGCAATTCCTAAACGCTTTAACGAATACGCTGTTCTGTGTTCGCATCGAACAGGCGCGCGTTCACTGTGTCGATCTTTAAACCAACAGTATCGCCCTCTTTCGATGGTGTAATGCCACGCTCCTCAACAATCATCTTTTCGCCGGTGCTGGACCGCAGATAGGCATAAGATACTCCGCCCAGACTTTCAGTCATATCAACGTGATGCGTGTCACCGGATTGATCGATGACCAGATGTTCGGGACGTAGGCCCAAAATCACGCTGCTGCCGTTGGACGGCATGGTTACATCCAAGGCCACGGATGTCTTCAACGCAGGCACATCAACTTTGCCACCTTTCACACTGCCGTTCAGGAAGTTCATCGACGGGCTGCCGATGAACCCTGCAACAAACTTGTTGTCAGGGTCTGCGTATAGATCTAGCGGAGCCCCCACCTGTTCGATCACACCCTTGCGCAGCACGACGATCTTATCGGCCAAGGTCATCGCCTCGACCTGATCATGGGTTACATAGATCATCGTTGCGCCGATTTCTTTGTGCAGACGCGCGATCTCAACCCGCATCTCAACCCGCAGTTCAGCATCAAGGTTGGACAAAGGTTCGTCGAATAAGAACACTTCGGGACCCCGAACAATCGCGCGACCGATAGACACCCGCTGACGTTGACCACCCGACAGGGCCGCAGGTTTGCGTTTTAGATATTCTTCTAGCTGTAAAATGCGGGTGGCCTCTGCCACCTTTGCTTCAATCTCGGCCTTGGGGTGGCCGTTCATTTTCAGACCGAACCCCATATTTTCCTTCACGGTCATGTGTGGATACAGGGCGTATGTTTGGAACACCATC
>JBMZCY010000090.1:0-7489 GCA_049613825.1 Planktomarina sp. | reverse complement strand
GCCAACTGATCGGGGGACACAGGGGAATCGGTGATGTCTTTGTCGTCTTTTTTCAAACGCCCAAACAATTCGTTGATGACCCAGTTCGCAGACAGCTTACCATCACCTGATGCACTGGCGACTTGCTCAAAGAAGCCTGCGTTGATGGTGTCAGCGGTCAATACGGATGCGTCATAGTCGGACAATCCAAAATCACCCATGAAACGGGTTTTCTTTGCGTCCGGCAGTTCGGGCAGGTCCTTGGCGATATCATCAACCCAAGCTTGCTCAATTTCCAACGGCAGCAGGTCTGGGTCAGGGAAGTAGCGATAATCATGTGCTTCTTCTTTGGACCGCATCGAACGGGTGGTGTTCTTGTCTACGTCATACAGCACAGTTTCCTGCACGACTTCACGACCCGCTTCAATCTCACCAATCTGGTAATTTGCTTCGGCCATGATCGCCATCTGAATGAACCGCATAGAGTTCATGTTCTTAATCTCGCGCCGCGTGCCAAGTTCACCAAAGTCACCGGTTTCAAGGAAGCGTTCGTATTGGCCCGGTTTGCAGACTGATACGTTCACGTCCGCGCGCAAGTTGCCGTTCTGCATGTTGCCGTCACACGTCCCCAGATAGCGCATGATTTGACGCAATTTTGTTACGTAAGCAGCTGCTTCTTCCGGGCTGCGAATGTCGGGACGGGATACGATTTCCATCAATGCCACACCTGTGCGGTTTAGGTCCACGAACGTGCTGTTCGGGTCCATGTCATGCACGGATTTGCCTGCGTCTTGTTCAAGGTGGATGCGCTCAATGCGCACATTGCGTGCCATACCGTCACCCAGTTCAACCAGCACTTCACCTTCGCCCACAATAGGGTGGTAGAGTTGTGAGATTTGGTATCCTTGCGGCAAATCGGGGTAGAAGTAGTTCTTGCGGTCGAACGCACTGAAAAGGTTGATTTCAGCCTTCAGGCCCAATCCCGTCCGTACTGCCTGCGCGATGCATTCTTCGTTAATCACAGGCAACATGCCGGGCATGCCCGCGTCCACGAAGGCCACGTTGCTGTTCGGCTCAGCCCCGAACTTGGTCGAGGCACCGGAAAACAGCTTTGCGTTCGTTGCGACCTGCGCGTGGACTTCCATCCCTATGACAAGTTCCCAATCGTGCTTCATCCCTGCGATGACTTTGAGTTTTGGGCTTTCGAATGTCAGATCCAGCATGGGTCAACCTATCTACGCAAATGTTTCACGGTGTTCTAGGCGCATGGCCCAAAGGGGGCAAGGGGCCGTTAGCTGACAAACGTAAAGTGTTGGCGCGTGTATGGGATATTCCGCGCGTTCAACTGCGTGGCCAGATCATCCCCCTTAGGTGTGACACCGGGGTGCAGCCGCACTTTGTCACCTGATTTTAGATGCAGCGTGATGCGGGTACTGAAATCAAGACGCGTGGTCAGCGTCACCTTCTCAATATTCTCGATCTGGGCGGCATCGGTATCTTTGTTAATACTCCACCGGATTTCGCGATTGTCCAATGTCAGGGAGTATTTCCGGTTCTGACCCATTTCAAACGTCGCAGGCATACACAGCATCACGGCGACCATGGCAATCATCGGGTGCAAATCGATGTAGGCATAGGCCAGCGCAACGGTTAGGAATATGGCAGATACCACCGCAACACTGCGCCCGTTGGTGGCATTGTGGTGGTAGGTGTAAACGTCCATCAGCCCAAAATCCGATCTACCATTTCTTTGGTATTCCGCGACAGGTCCGGCTGCGATTGCAGGCGTTTCAGATTGCCTGTGATCATGGCCTGACGATCCTTGTCGTACCGTTTCCAGCTTTCGAACACTGTAATCATCCGCGCCGCCAGTTGCGGGTTCAACTTGTCCAACGCGATCAGATTGTCAGTCAGCAAAGTATAGCTGGCCCCATTCGCATCATGGAATGCCGCAGGGGTCATGGCCAAAGCCCCGAACAACGCGCGGAAGCGGTTTGGGTTCTTGAGGGTGAAATCTTTGTGCTGCGTTAACTTTGCTGCAATCGACGCGGCATCAATCGGGCTGCAGCGGCTGACTTGGATGCCGAACCATTTGTCGATGACCAGCCGTTCGTGGGACCATTGATCGTAGAACGTCTGCAACGCATCCGCGCCTTTATCCGCTGATACCAGACATGCCAACGCAGACAGTTGCTGCGTCATGTTATTTGCCGCCTCAAACTGTTTCTGCGCTTGTGCACCACCATCCAGTTTGCTCAACAACCCAAGCGCCAAATTCCCCAGCGCCCGTTTCCCGCAATCCTTGGCATCGGGTGAGTAAGGCCCTTCCACTTGGTTGGCCGCATACAAAGCAGGCAACGCATCCTGCATATGCTGTGCCAGTTGATAGCGCATGGTTTCCACCGCCAGCCAGATTTGGACCGGATCGGGCGTATGACCTGCGTCTTTGATCGTTTGTGCAATGTCATCTTGGCCGGGGGCGGTAAGACATAAGGCACGGAAGGCTGGATCAAGCGTCGTATCAGCCGCGAGTTTTACCAAAGCCGCGAGGTACGCTTCGGGGACTGGCGTATTGTGCGTAATCATCTGCTCGACCACTTGGCGGCCCAGACTGCGTCCTGCGTCCCAACGGTTGAAGGCATCAGTGTCATTCGCCAGCAGGAACAAGCGATCCGTAGCGGATGGTGGCGTTGTCAGGATCACAGGGGCGGAAAAGCCGCGTAGGATGGACAGGGTTGGTTTTTCGGCAATGTTCTTAAACGTGAACGTCTGGGAAGCCGCTGATAACTCAAGCACTTGCGTCCCGATCAGATCATTCCCTGCCTGGTCCAACAGACCCACGGCAATCGGCATCAACAACGGTTCTTTCACGTCTTGACCCGGTGTTGGCGGTGTTTCTTGCATCAGGGTCAACGAATATGTCGTACCTTCATAGCCTTCTTCATAGCTCAGCTTCGGCGTCCCTGCTTGGGAATACCATGTCTTGAACTGCGACAGGTCGCGGCCTGTTGAATCCTCAAACACTGCGAACCAGTCTTCAATTGTGCAGGCCTGCCCATCGTGACGGTCGAAATATAAATCCAAAGCCGCTGAATACGCCGCGTCCCCGACAAGGCGTTTCAGCATTCCAATAACCTCGGCGCCTTTTTCATAGACGGTGGCGGTGTAGAAATTATTGATCTCCACAAAGCTTTCAGGGCGCACGGCGTGCGCTAAGGGCCCGCCATCTTCGCGGAACTGACGCCCGCGCAGGGCCAACACGTCTTCGATCCGGCGTACGGGGGCGGATCGCGCATCTGCACTGAATTGTTGGTCGCGGAAGACGGTCAGGCCTTCCTTCAAGCACAGTTGGAACCAATCGCGACATGTGATGCGGTTGCCGGTCCAGTTGTGGAAGTATTCATGGGCGATGATCGCTTCAATCCGTTCGAAATTCGCGTCAGTCGCGGTTTCTGGGGATGCGAGAACGGCAGAGGAGTTGAAGATGTTCAGCCCCTTATTTTCCATCGCGCCCATGTTGAAATCATCCACTGCGACGATGTTAAAGACATCCAGATCGTATTCACGGCCATAGACGTCTTGGTCCCACTTCATCGACGCTTTTAACGCTTTCATCGCGAAGTCGCATTTGTCCTGATCGCCATCGCGGACGTAGATGTTTAATTCCACATCTGTACCGGACTTCGTGGTAAATTGGTCAGGGTGCGCGATCAGATCGCCCGCGACCAATGCGAACAGATATGCGGGTTTAGGCCAAGGATCATTCCATTCCGCCCAACCATCGCCGGATTCTGCCGGATTGCCGTTGGACAGCAGCACGGGCAGGTCACTTTCGACCCGCACTTTGAAGGGGGCCATCACGTCGGGACGGTCGGGATAGTATGTGATGCGGCGGAACCCTTCGGCTTCACATTGCGTGCAGTACATGCCGTTCGACATATATAGGCCTTCGAGGGCGGTGTTGGTTTCGGGTGAAATCTCAACCTCGGCTTCCCAGATGAACGGCGTGTCGGGCACGGCGCAGGTTAGGCCTTCGTCGGTGACGGTGGGTGTCACTTTCACACCGTCGATATTTGCTGTTATCAGTGTCATATGTTCGCCGTTCAAAAAGAACGGGCCATGTGCATCAATGTTCGGACGGAACGACACCCGTGACATGACGCGGGTGCCTGTAGGGTGCAGTTTGAATGTCAGCTGTACATCGTCCACCCAATACGCCGGGGCGCGGTAATCATTCAGATAAATCGTCTGGGGGGAAGCGTCGTGCATGGAAGTCTCCTTTGCGCCGGAATGTATCCTGCGCCCCGTCATGTGCAAGCAGACGATCTGTGAAAGTTTTTGCAGTTTTTCGCAACCTGCGGTTTGCTGCTGACAGTACGGTGTCAGCAGGGGTATGGGATAAAGGATCATCAACTCAGAAGGATGATACACATGACAATCGAATCCCAAAGCGCCCTTGTCTGGGCAGAAATTTTAGTCACCGATCTGGACGCGGCGACTGCGTTTTATGCGGCGATCACTGGTCGCGGCCTGACTCGTGTTCAGATGGGGCCAAATGCGGTGTCTATATTTGAATATGGTGACGGCGCTGTGTCTGCGAACTTGATGGAAGGTACACCTGCCGTTGGTGATGGCGGGACCATCGTTCACTTGGCAGCGAAAGGCACCATCGAGGACATGATGGGACGCGTGACTGCCGCAGGCGGAACTGTGCAAGGTGATCCGGTTTCCATGCCCTTTGGACGCTACATCTACGTTAGCGACCCCGATGGCAACACCATCGGTTTGTTCGAGCGTGCATAATGCGCCGCGCGGATCGTCTGTTTCAAATCATACAATTGTTGCGCGGGGGTCGATTGGTTACCGCACAGCATCTGGCCGAAACGCTGGAGGTGTCTAAACGCACGATCTACCGCGATATTGTGGATCTACAAGGAACAGGTGTCCCGATAGATGGGGAGGCGGGGTATGGCTATCTTTTGCATGATGGCTATGACCTGCCACCCCTGATGTTCAACCGCGCTGAAATCACTGCACTTGTGGCAGGCGCACGTCTGATCCGGTCTTGGGGCGGTAGGGATATGGCGAAGGGAGCAGAGGAGGCTTTGGTTAAGATCGAAGCCATTCTGGATGACGACCTGCGCAAAGCGGCCCGCGCCGTGCCGATCCATGCGATTGGGCAGGATCTACACGATGAAACGCGGGAAACGTTGGATATTATCGAAGGGGCTTTGAACCAGACGCGGGTCCTTTCGTTCGGGTATAGTGATAAACACGGTGCTGTCACACAGCGCCAAATCAGACCACTGGGCCTTTGGTTCTGGGGAAGGACCTGGACCACTGTCGGCTGGTGTGAGCTGCGTGAGGATTATCGTATGTTCCGCTTAGACCGGATGACGGATGTGCGACAAGGGGATGTGTATCGTCCCGCCAAGGGACAAAGCCTGCTAGAGTTCTACAAAGCTATGGAAGATCGCGGGGATCCGTTGCCGCGTTCTACGTTATAGCGTTGTCGTTGGTGGCATAGGGGTTATATCCAACTTCATGTCTTCAACACTCCTCTGGTTTAAGCGCGATCTGCGTATTCACGACAATGCCGCCCTTGTTCTGGCGCTGGGCAAGGGACGGCCTGTGGTGCCGCTTTATGTGGTGGAACCGGACTATTGGCAATTGCCGGATACATCGGGGCGTCAATGGGATTTCACGGCGGAATGTTTGGTGGATTTGCAAAACCAGCTGGGCCGTTTGGGGCAACCGTTGGTTATTCGCGTGGGCAAAGTGCTGGACGTGTTTGAAGCGATCCATGCTGAGAAACCCTTCACCCGTATTATCAGCCACGAAGAAACCGGCAACTTGTGGACCTTTGGCCGTGACCGCGCTGTGGCGGCATGGGCAAAGGAACGGGGGGTCAAGTGGGAACAGGTGGCGCAGTCCGGTGTCACGCGTCGGTTGGATACGCGGGATGGATGGGCGGCAGCACGGGAATGGTATGTCAGGGATGCTATTTTAACGGCTCCTAAAGCGTTGGAACCTGTGGGGTTGGATGCTGGCAGCATCCCAACGGCTGCTGGTATTAACATGAAACCTGATCTATGCCCTGACCGCCAAAAGGGTGGACGTGGGCAGGCGATGTCATTGTTAGGCGGCTTTCTGACTGACCGTGGTCGTACGTATCGCAAGGACATGTCTTCACCCCTGATGGGGGAATGGACATGTTCGCGGATATCTCCTTACCTTGCGCTGGGCGTTTTGTCTGGGCGCGAGGCTGCACGGGCTGCGGCGGGTCGGAAGGCCGAAGTGAAGGGAACCCGCGAAGGGTGGGGTGGATCGATATCCTCATTCACTTCGCGCCTCGCTTGGCGGGACCACTTTATGCAAAAGCTGGAAGATGAACCGAGGATTGAGAACCGCTGCCTGCATTCCGCTTACGCCAACATGCGCGTGGGCAGTGATCCGGTAAAGCTGCAAGCGTGGACCGATGGGCAGACGGGGATACCGTTTGTAGATGCTTGTATGCGGTACCTGACCCATACGGGGTGGATCAACTTCCGCATGCGGTCGATGTTGCAGGCGGTTGCGTCGTATCACCTGTGGCTGGATTGGCGGGATAGCGGTTTGGTGCTTGCCCGCAGGTTTACTGATTATGAGCCGGGCATTCACTGGTCGCAGGTGCAGATGCAGTCGGGGACCACGGGGATGAATACGGTGCGGGTGTATAACCCCGTCAAGCAAGGCTATGACCAAGACCCCAAGGGAGTTTTTACACGTCGGTGGGTCCCAGAATTGCAGGGGATTGCAGATGAGTTTCTGCAGGAACCTTGGAAGCGAGGCGGGTGGAAAGGTTATGCCCCGCCTATTGTTGATGTGAAGGCTGCCGCAAAGGACGCCAAGGATAAGATTTTTGCCGTGCGCAAACATGCTAGCCGCAAAGAGGACCATGGTATGATCCGCGATGCTTTGCCGACGAAGGACAGTAAACTGGCTAGTAGGAAGGATGACGGCCAGATGTCTTTTGATCTGTAATGGCGAAGCAACGAAAGAAATCCGATCTGCCCAGCAAAACCTGTGCCACCTGTGGCCTGCCGTTCACATGGCGCAAAAAGTGGGAAAAGGTATGGAATGATGTGAAATACTGTTCCGAACGCTGTCGACGTGAAAAGAACTCAGTTCAGAAAAGCTGAACCAATATCAAGCGCTTCCGTGTTGTGCTCGGACGCTGGGCAACCTATCTACATCCCAAATTGCATACAGCAGCATACACGCTGTGAAAATGAATGGGAATGAAAATGGTTGAACGTGTTGATGTGGCTGGCATGGCCGTTGCGAAAGAACTGTATGATTTTGTTGAAACACAAGCTTTGCCTGGAACCGGTATCGATTCTGCCCCCTTCTGGTCTGGCTTGTCCGATCTGATCCATAATTTGGGTCCTGAAAATCAGGCTTTGCTGGACACGCGTGATACGTTGCAGGCACAAATTGATGATTGGCACAAAGCAAACAGTAATGCGCC
>JBMZCY010000089.1:0-7535 GCA_049613825.1 Planktomarina sp. | reverse complement strand
ATCAAGTGATGCGTTTATTGGTACTGATCAGTATGATCATTGGGTGGGTGTCTGTGGCTCAGGCGCAAAACACGCCGCTGCGGATTGAAATTACGGAAGGTGTGATTGAACCCCTGACCTTCGCGGTGCCGCAGTTTCAGGCGGAAACACCGGACGCGGGTCCGATTGCTTCGGAACTGGGGCGCGTGATTGCGGCTGATTTGGAAGGCACAGGCCTGTTCCGTGAAATTCCTGCGACCAGCTTTATCGCGCAGCGGTCAACCTTTGCCGAGCCTGTGAAATACCCCGATTGGCGTGCGATCAATGTGCAGGCGATGGTGACGGGTGCTGTGGCCGTGCAGGGGGGGCAGGTCACGGTGAAGTTCCGTGTGTATGACATTATTTCTGGCGCTGAATTGGGCACTGGTTTGCAATTGGTCGGTAGTACCAATGCTGTGCGCCGTGTGGCACATAAGGTTGCAGATCAATTGTACAGCCGCATCACGGGCGAGGGACCTTATTTCGACAGTCGCGTGGTGTTTGTCAGCGAACGTGGCCCAAAGGACAACCGCCAGAAACGTCTTGCGATCATGGATTACGATGGCGCGAATATTCAGTTTCTGACCGATAGCAGTGCGATTGTGCTGGCGCCTCGGTTCTCGGCAGATGGCGGTCGGGTGCTGTACACCAGCTTCCAAACCGGACAGCCGCAGATTTTCATGGTCGATGTGGCCAGTGTGCAGCGCCGTTTGTTACCAACACCCGAAGGTGGTATGGCATTTTCCCCGCGCTTTTCGCCCAATGGCAGCCGGGTGGTGTATTCGCTGGCTTTGAACGGGAACACGGACATATATTTGATGGACGTTGAAACGGCCCGTTCTGCCCGTTTGACCAGTGCCCCTTCGATTGAAACTGCCCCAAGTTTTTCCCCCGATGGATCGCAGATCGTGTTCGAAAGCGACCGTAGCGGCACACAACAGCTGTACATCATGCCCACCACAGGGGGCGAGCCGCGCCGGATTTCGTTTGGCGAAGGCCGCTATGGCACGCCTGTCTGGTCCCCGCGGGGCGATCTGGTGGCGTTCACAAAACAAACCAAAGGCCGTTTTGGCATCGGTGTTATGCGTATCGATGGCAGCGAGGAACGGTTGCTAAGTGCGTCTTTCCTTGACGAAGGTCCCACATGGTCGCCCAACGGGCGTGTCATCATGTTCACCCGCGAAACCCAAGGCCCCAGCGGCGCACCTGCGCTGTATTCGGTGGATATCACGGGCCGTAATTTGAAACCTGTCGGATTGTCCGGCCCCGCATCCGACCCCACATGGGGCCCGGTTCAACCCTAATGCCAAAGGAAACGCTATGACCCGCTTGACACTTTTGATTCCTGTGATTGCTTTGGCTGCGTGCACCAAAGCCAACCCTGATCCTGATGCCGAATACCGCGCGCCCGTTGGGACGGGTGTAAACAGCACTCAGGTGACTACAAACACGTTGGCCCCGAACAGCCCTGCGTTCTTTTCACAAACGGTCGGGGATCGCGTTTTGTTTGATGTGGATCAGTATAAGTTGAACGCCGCAGGCCGCGCTGTTCTGGATGGTCAAGCGACTTGGTTGATGACCAATCCTGAATATCAAATCCGTATCGAAGGTCATGCGGACGAACAGGGGACACGCGAATACAACCTTGCCCTTGGCGCACGGCGTGCACAGGCCGTGCAAACGTATTTGCTGTCCAAAGGTGTGTCCCAGTCACGACTGAAGACGCTATCTTTTGGCAAGGAACGCCCGATTGAGATTTGTAGCTCTGAATCTTGTTACACCAAAAATCGCCGCGCTGTGACAGTGCTGGCTGGCGGGATCAGCTAAGTCATGTGGCGCTGGTTGGGTCTTCTTGTACTGGCATCGCCGTTGCAGGCGGAAACGTTGGCGGATGTTCAGCGAGATATCGACAGCTTATTATCCGATATTTCCGGGATGCTGCTGGAACTGACGTTATCGCGCGAAGACGCCCCCGCGCTGACAGGTACGCTTATGGATCGTGTGTCTGGGGTTGAGGAGGAACTGCGCAAACTGATCGGCATGACAGAACGCTTGGAATTCCAAGTACGCCAGCTGGGCAAAAATGCGACCTTGAAAGTGCAGGATTTGCAATTCCGCCTTTGTTCACTGGACCCTGATTGTGATGAAGGCGTGGTGCAAGCCGCACCTGACCTGTCGGTTCAGGCCCCCGTCGTGACGCCGTCCGCTGCACCAGTTGTGGGGCAATCGGAATTTGACGCCGCCACCGCCGCCTTTGTGAACGGGGACATGGACACAGCACTGGCCGGAATTGATGGTTTCCTTGCCAAGATGCCGTCAGGGGCATTGGTACAAAATGCTCACTTGCTACGCGGTCGTATCTTGCGGGATCAGAATCAAGCAACGTCTGCGGCCCGTGCATTCTTAACCGCGTATATTCAGGGCCCGCGCGGTGCGGATGCGGCAGATGCCTTATATGAATTAGGAACCACGTTTCACCGTATGGCAAAAGCCGAGGAAGGATGTTTGACATTGGCCGAGGTCGAAAGCCAGTTTCCGGATACCGAAGCATCTAATGCAGCAGGGCAAGCAATTGCCGAACTTGGATGTGAATGATTGACGGCCTGATCGACCCGAAGCGCCGTATTGCGGTTGCCGTTTCTGGGGGCAGCGACTCGCTCGCTTTGCTTCATAGGGTCCATGCGGCGTCTTTAAATGTGATCGCCGTAACGGTGGATCATGGTCTGCGTGACACCGCAGCGTCAGAAATTGCAATGGTGGCGGACCAATGTACGGCGTTACACGTGCCTCATCATGTGATTGCCCTTAACCATCTGAACGACGGATCAAACTTGCAGGCCCGCGCACGGGCGGCGCGGTATACAGCACTGTCCGATTGGGCGCAGGCGCAGGGGATCACCCAAATCGCCATCGGACATACGCAAGATGATCAGGCCGAAACGTTTATGCTGCGTCTTGCCCGTGGATCGGGGTTGGATGGGTTGTCTGCGATGGCGGCGTCTTGGGATCAGAATGGTGTCACGTTTCTACGCCCTGTGCTGGGTCGATCACGGCAAGATCTGCGGGATTGGCTAACAGGCAAAGGGCTGACGTGGGCTGATGACCCCAGCAATGCGGATCCGCGCTTTGACCGTGTGAAAATGCGGCAGGCGTTGGCGGTTTTGGATATTGATCCTGCACGGATTGCGGATGCAGCACACCACCTAAAGGATGCAAAGGCCGTTGTTGATGATGCTGTTAAAGACGCATTTCAACGGGCAGGGCGCATCATTGACGGGAATGTCATGTTAAATCTCGAAATCCTGTCAACGGCCCGCGATACTGTGATCCACCGCCTGATTGCGCGACTGGTGCAATGGATCGGCAATTCGGATTATCCCCCTCGGTTCGATGATCTGCGTCGTGCGTTGGCAGACGGCGGCAAGCGCACGTTGCATGGGGTGATTTGGGAAACGAACGACCACCATCTGCGCCTGTCCCGCGAATATGCGGCGGTGCAGGGGGTAACGACGGGCCAGTGGGATGGAAGATGGCGCTTCACAAACGCCACCGATACTCAAACGACCCGCGCCCTTGGACCAGATGGCCTGAAACAATGTCCTGATTGGCGTGCATCCGGATATAAGCATGCGCAACTGTGGGCGGCCCCGTCATTATGGGGCGGGAACCAGTTAATCGCGGCCCCACACGCACATTTCGGCCCCTGCGACCATCTGCATCTGACCCTTCCACAGGGAATTACCGATTCAGACGTTGAAGTTCCCTGACCGTTATCTATTTTAGAAGAAAGCCCGCGTTACAGCCGGGCACGTATTTTTAGGAGTTTTCCCTTTGGGCAATCTACGCAACCTCGCATTCTGGATGGTTTTGGGCCTGCTGTTGATGGCATTGTTTGGCCTGTTTTCGGGCGACAATTCATCCGGTGCAAATCAGCCGGAAAGCTATTCTGACTTTGTGCAAGCCGTTGAAGGGGGCCGTGTGTCCGCCGCTGAACTGAATGGCGAAACCGTTCGGTATATTGCTGGTGGTCAAGAATTTTCAGCGATTGTGCCTGCTGACGCACGTGTGACCGACCTGTTGGTTGCCAACAAAGTCGACGTATCCGCAATCGCGCAACAAAAATCAGGCTTCCAATCGATCCTGATTTCCTTGCTGCCCGTTCTATTGCTGGTTGGCGTGTGGATTTATTTCATGAACCGCATGCAAGGCGGCGGCAAAGGTGGCGCGATGGGCTTTGGCAAATCCAAAGCCAAAATGCTGACAGAAAAGCATGGCCGTGTGACGTTTGATGATGTCGCTGGCATTGATGAAGCCAAAGAAGAGCTAGAAGAGATTGTCGAATTCCTGCGTAACCCGCAGAAGTTCAGCCGCCTTGGCGGTCAAATTCCCAAAGGCGCGTTGCTTGAGGGCCCTCCCGGTACTGGTAAGACGCTGTTGGCACGCGCCATTGCGGGTGAGGCGGGTGTGCCGTTCTTCACCATCTCAGGCTCTGACTTTGTTGAGATGTTCGTAGGTGTCGGCGCATCCCGTGTGCGCGACATGTTTGAACAGGCCAAAAAGAACGCCCCATGTATCTTGTTCATCGACGAAATCGACGCCGTGGGCCGCGCCCGTGGTGCAGGTTACGGCGGCGGCAACGACGAACGTGAACAGACATTGAACCAATTGCTGGTTGAAATGGACGGCTTTGAAGCGAACGAAGGCATCATCATCGTTGCGGCGACAAACCGTAAAGACGTGCTGGATCCTGCGTTACTGCGACCAGGTCGGTTTGACCGTCAGGTGACTGTAACTAATCCTGATATCAAAGGTCGTGAAAAGATTTTGGGTGTGCACGCACGTAAGACTCCGCTGGGTCCAGATGTTGATTTGCGCTTGATCGCACGTGGGACACCGGGCTTTTCCGGTGCGGAACTGGCGAACCTTGTGAATGAGGCCGCTTTGATGGCAGCCCGCATCGGTCGTCGTTTCATCACGATGGAAGATTTCGAATCTGCAAAAGACAAAGTGATGATGGGCGCCGAACGCCGGTCCATGGTCATGACGAAAGAGCAGAAAGAAATGACCGCCTATCACGAAGCAGGTCACGCTGTTGTTGGCATCAGCCTGCCGAAATGTGATCCCGTGTACAAAGCCACGATCATCCCGCGCGGTGGTGCTTTGGGCATGGTGATGAGCCTTCCAGAAATGGATCGCCTGAACATGTTCAAAGACGAATGCCATCAGCGTTTGGCGATGACCATGGCGGGTAAGGCTGCGGAAATTATCAAATATGGTGCTGACCAAGTGTCCAACGGTCCAAGCGGTGACATTCAACAAGCCTCTGCCTTGGCCCGTGCCATGGTGCTGCGCTGGGGGATGTCCGACAAAGTTGGTAACATCGATTATGCCGAAGCTGCTGAGGGCTACACTGGTGCGACGGCTGGTCTGTCCGTGTCCGCGACGACCAAGGAATTGATCGAGGAAGAGGTCCGTGACTTCATTCAAACAGGGTATGAGCTGGCCCATAAAATCCTGACGGAAAAGAATGACGAATTCGAACGGTTGGCCCAAGGCCTGTTGGAATACGAAACACTGACCGGTGATGAAATCAAAAAGGTCATGGCCGGCGAAGTGCTGGGCAAAGACGACGATGATGGCTCAACCCCGCCTGCGGGGAACACGCCATCGCTGACGGCTATCCCAAAGACCAAGCCAAAGGCGGCCGATGGCGGGATGGAACCTGAACCGACATAAGGTGCGGGGCTAACGAACTCAGTTTCAAAGGGTCCGCACACCCAAGCGAAGAAAGCCCCAAGGCCCGATTATGGCCTTGGGGCTTTTGTCGTTTTGGGGCAGGTTTGAAATTGTACGATTTATGCGTACCAAATTCAGATTTCAGAAAGACGCGCCATGCCTGCATTGATCCCAACCGACCATTATTGCACTGTGACATGGCTGGGCGCTGTGATGCATCGGCGTGAGATGATGATTGAAACGCAGCGCCATCCGACGACGTTGGATATTGGTTGGGATGGTATTTCGGGGGCAGCGCATACGGGTGCGACACGCCCGTCAGACAGCCGTGTGAAATCGCAACATGTGATTGGGACCGAAATCAAGAATGTTCGTCAGATCACAATGGTCAGCGCCGAAGATCTGTCACATATCGCAGCGGTCCTAAAACTGGATGCCTGCAATCCTGAATGGTTGGGTGCAAATATTGTTGTCGAAGGACTGGCGGATTTCACCTTTCTGCCGCCATCCAGCCGCTTGCAGGCAGAAAATGGCACCACATTGATCGTTGACATGGAAAATCGCCCCTGCGTTCAGGTGAACAAAACCATCGAACGGGTCAAACCCGGGCACGGCAAAGGATTTAAGGATGCGGCTAAAGGACGGCGTGGCATCACCGCATCTGTGGAACGCCCGGGATCGGTGAAGATCGGCGATCGGTTCAGGCTTCATGTCCCGCAACAAAGGTGCTGGCAGGGTGGAACTGTATGATTGCAATTCTGCGGGTACTTTGCTTGCTTGCGATCTTTTCGTTCGGATATAACCTGACAATGGGCTGGACTGGATCAATTGGTGAAGCAACAATCACGTCAGGCATAAAAAGGCAGTTAGGTTTTAGCCTGTATGTGCCGAAAGTGCCTTATGAAGGACCCGAAGGTGCAGATCGAGAGGTTTGGTACTACGATGTCGGTCTGGACCGAATGTTTCGCAGTTATTCGATTGGCAGATTGGAAAATGATCGGACCTCAGTGCTTTTTATATCCACTGTTGCCTTTGCGTGGTGGTTTTTGTTGCCAGCAGCTTTGACCGGTTGGGGAATTCGCTTCATTTGCAAACGCCGTGCGGGTGTGACCAACCGATAGAACGGGCATGGCAAAGGGCTCAACGATGCTGAAAAGGCAGACGGGGCGCGACAGCCTCTGTCGAACGCCCCGATCTATTGCAAATAGGTGACCGCTTCCGTTTGCACGTGTCTGGTCAGCAGGCATGGGTAGGTCTTAGGTGATTACATGGATGATGTAGAATGCAACCAGTGTTCCAATACCGTGTAGTCCGATAATCGCGCGTTCAATTCTGTGTTTCATGGTATGTCCTTCGTTTCATTACGGATGTGCTAATTCTGCTAAGTGGCGCTGATGCGAAACGGATCGGGCGCAAACGGGACCATTTTCAGGCGCAAAGATTTCCGATGCGCGGCGGGACATGACATTGCCGACGTTCCTTCTAATCAGAATGTCGGATTCTCGCTTTGCCGACTGACCTGCGCCAGTTATGCGAACGTATACAACTGCGAAGGATGCCGCGCATGGCTTATAAATCTGACATTGAAATCGCCCGTGAAGCGAGCAAGAGACCTATTCAGGAAATTGGTGACAAGCTGGGCATCCCAAGCGAACATCTGCTGCCTTATGGCCACGACAAAGCAAAAGTCGGCCAGCAGTTCATCAATGATGTTCAGGGCCGGACTGACGGTCACCTGATTTTGGTGACAGCGATCAACCCGACGCCAGCGGGCGAAGGCA
>JBMZCY010000088.1:0-7540 GCA_049613825.1 Planktomarina sp. | reverse complement strand
GATCCGCTTCCAACCTTCGATTTGCAGCATCAGCGCGACCCCTTAGTCAGGTATTATTTGGCAGGTTCAGTCTTGGACACGACGTCCGCGATGGTGGTTTGGACAACACGCACGGACATGCCTTTGACCAGTTCCACTTCAACTTCGTTTTCACCTTCTTTGACTTTGGTCACTTTGCCCTTCAGGCCACCTTGGGTGATGACTTCGTCACCGCGACGCAGGCCTTCGACCATTTTCTGGTGCGCCTTCAGCTTTTGCTGCTGTGGACGGATTAGAAGAAAGTAGAAGATGACCAAGATCAATAGAATTGGTACGAATTGAGCGAGTTGGTTCATGAGGGCTTTCCTTAACTTCGAGGGGCATTTGCCCACTGGTTTCAAGGTCAAGTAAAGTTGCAGGCGGCGCTTTGCAAGCAAGCCTTGGTATATTTTGCCCCTGCCGATGATTTAGGCCATATGAAGATCATTGATTCTAACGCGTAAGGAGATGCGCCATGCATGATATTCGTGCCATCCGTGAAAACCCAACTGGCTTTGACACAGGCATGTCCCGCCGTGGGGTTGGCGTATCCTCCGTTGATCTGCTGGCGCTGGACGAGGCCCGTCGTGCGTGCATTCAGAAAGCTGAAGCGGCGCAGGCAGATCAGAACAAAGCGTCCAAGCTGGTTGGTGCGGCGAAGGCCAAAGGCGACGAAGACGAATTTCAGCGTCTGCGTGCTTTGGTGGCCGAGAAAAAGGCCGAAGTCGCAGCCATGCAGGACGAAGCCAAGGTGAAGGACGCAGAATTGCGGGCTGCCTTGATGGAAATCCCGAACGTGCCGTTGGGTGATATTCCAGATGGGGCGGATGAGGAAGATAACGTTGAAATCCACCGCTGGGGTACGCCTGTCGCTTTGGATTTCAAGGCCAAAGAACATTACGAACTGGAAGCAGTCCAAGACGGTCTGGATTTTGAAACTGCCGCGAAGATTTCCGGCAGCCGGTTTGTGATCATGTCCGGTGCAGTGGCGCGGGTGCACCGTGCCTTGGCGCAGTTCATGTTGAACACGCATGTTGATGAGAACGGCCTGACAGAAACGAACACCCCTGTCATCGTCAAAGACGACGCGATGTACGGCACAGGTCAGTTGCCCAAGTTTGCCGAAGATTCGTACCAGACCACAAACGGCTGGTGGTTGATCCCAACGTCCGAAGTCACCCTGACCAACACAGTTGCAGGCGAAATGCTGGATGAGACGAACTTGCCCAAACGCATGACCGCGCATTCTTTGTGCTTCCGGTCCGAAGCTGGGTCCGCTGGTCGCGATACATCCGGCATGCTGCGCCAGCACCAGTTCGAGAAGGTCGAAATGGTATCGGTCACTCACCCAGATCATTCCCGCGCGGAATTGGACCGGATGACCGAATGCGCACAAGGCATTCTGGAAAAGCTGAACCTGCCTTACCGTACGATGGTTCTGTGCACTGGCGACACAGGCTTTGGTGCACGACGCACCCACGACATTGAAGTGTGGTTGCCGGGTCAGGACACTTACCGTGAAATCAGTTCGTGTTCCGTCTGCGGTGACTTCCAAGCCCGCCGGATGAATGCGCGGTTCAAACCCGCAGGTGGCGGCAAACCGGAATTTGTGCATACATTGAACGGATCGGGCCTTGCAGTTGGGCGTTGCTTAATTGCCGTGTTAGAGAATGGTCAGAATGAAGACGGGTCCGTGACCTTGCCAGATGTGCTGCTGCCCTATCTTAACGGCAACAACACGATTTCGGCGGATGGGGTTTTGACCACCGCCTAACCCAAGGCCGGATATTATGCCCCCCAGAACGATTGCTTGGTTGACCCTATTGGCGACATTGGCATTTGGTTTGTCGCCAATCTTTATATCTCCGTTTTCTGGATACACGGCGGACCAGCTGCCTATCTTCGATCCTGATCCGGCAATTCAGCCTGCCGGTTATGCGTTTTCGATCTGGGGTGTCATTTACACGTGGCTGGCTGTGTCCGCGATCTTTGGCGTGGTCAGCAGGTCAGACAACATGAACTGGTCCACGGCCCAACTGTGCGTTCTGCCCGCTTTAATCATCGGGGCGGCATGGACATGGATTGCCAGCAATTCCGCGATTTGGGGCACGATCACGATCTGGATGATGCTGATATCCGCCCTTGCCGGAACATTCCAAGCCCCATGGCAGGACAAATGGTGGCTGAAAGCACCTTATGCATTGTTCGCAGGATGGTTAAGTGCGGCTGCGTTTGTATCGTTGGGCGTAGCATTGCCCGGTTACGGCATTGGGTTTGGGGCAACCACTTGGGCCATCATCGGAATCCTTGCGGCAGCAACATTGGCCAGCATCATGCAAATCCGCATGGGGCAAATGCCATTCTACGGAGTCGCTGTGATCTGGGCGTTCATCGGCATCATCGCAGGCAACAGCGCTGGCACAACCAGCATCTACCTGTCCGCCTGCATCGGGATCGGCATAGTTGCCGCGTCCACCGTCCTCGCAATCAAAACCGCCAAAACCACTGCCTGATTAACTTACCAACCGCCGTGTGGTTTCTTCCCTGTGTGTTTGCGCAGGCGGGATGGCGTTGACTTCTTCTTGTCTTTGTAAGGGTTCTGATCCCCCTGCCCGCGCATCCACAAACGGATCGGTGTACCGGGCATGTCAAAATCATCGCGCAGACCGTTGATCAGATAACGGTTATAACTTTCTGACATTTTGTCCGGCATCGAACACATCACAACGAACCCTGGTGGGCGTGTCCGTGCTTGGGTCGCATAGCGCAGTTTAATTCGACGACCGCCCGGTGCTGGCGGCGGGTGGGCCGTGACCATGGCATCCAACCAACGGTTCAGGTTGGCTGTGCTGATCCGGCGGTTCCAGATGTCATATGCTTGCATGATTGCTTCGTGCAGACGATCCAATCCACGACCCGTCTTCGCCGACACTGTAATCAATGGCGCCCCACGTAGTTGGGGCAACAGACGGTTAAATGCCTCACGCAACTGACGCAGTTTCGCGGACTTATCTTCTTCGATGTCCCACTTGTTCACTGCTATTACGACCGCACGCCCTTCGCGTTCAGCGAGGTCGGCAATCCGAAGGTCCTGTTGTTCGAACGGGATAGCAGCGTCCAGCAGGACGACGACCACTTCCGCGAACTTCACTGCACGCAGGCCATCCGAAACCGAAAGCTTCTCTAATTTCTCCTGCACCTTCGCCTTTTTGCGCATGCCAGCCGTGTCGAAAATGCGAGTCGGCGTGCCGTGCCAGTCGATCTGCAAAGAAATCGCGTCGCGGGTGATCCCTGCCTCTGGCCCTGTCAGCAGACGATCTTCACCGATGATCTGATTGATCAGCGTGGATTTACCTGCATTCGGACGTCCGACCACTGCCACTTGCAACGGTTTCGCAACCGTCGGGGCATAATCTTCCTCTTCGTCGTCATCTTCATCAAGGATCACGTCTGTTTCCGGCGTATCATCAACGGCAGTCTTCGCTTTAATCTCGATCAACGGATCAAGGATCGTGGCCAGTTCAGCCATGCCTTCGCCGTGTTCTGCGGAAATCGGCAGCACATCCCCAAGACCCAAGCCGTAGGCTTCGATAATACCTGCCTCGGCGGCTTTGCCTTCGGCCTTGTTCGCGCCTAGAATCACGTTCGCATTCTTCTTGCGCAAGATGTCTGCGAAGACTTCGTCTGTAGGGGTGATCCCTGTGCGTGCGTCGATCAAGAACAGGCAGGCATCGGCCATTTCAACCGCACGTTCGGTAAGACGACGCATGCGGCCTTCCAGACTGTCATCCGTGGCTTCTTCCAGACCCGCACTATCGATAACTGTGAATTTCAAATGCCCCAAACGGGCCGCACCTTCGCGCAAATCGCGTGTCACGCCAGGTTGATCGTCGACAAGCGCCAGACGTTTGCCGACCAGACGATTAAACAGCGTGGATTTGCCCACATTGGGGCGACCAACGATTGCAAGGGTGAACGATGACATGGGGGTGCGCCTTCAAACTAACTGCAAGGCACGCGCCCTGCTACCGATAAGCGTGGACACTACCGTCCTTTGTCGGGACATACAATGTGCCACTCGCAACGGAAACGGCCGCAGATGCCGCATCTGGCAAGGTAATTGTGGACAGCAGATCGCCTGTTGTCACATCAAAGCTGCGCAACGTGCCATCGGTGCTGGACACAATCAAGCGACCGCCTGCCAGAACCGGACCGAAATGCGCATGAATCGCATCACGCTTGTCTGCACGGTCACGGGTGTAGCGTGGCAAAGACTGTCGCCAGATCACATCACCACTGCCCACAGACAGCCGGACCAGTTCGTTGCGATCGTTTACAAAATACGCTGTCCCGTCGACAGTCGCGATATGTGACGTCACGCCTTCATTCGCGGTCCACAAACGGTCGCCCGTTTGCAGATCAAGGCCAACAGTACGGCCCACGGTGTTACCCACGATCACAGTATTACCCGATACAATTGGCCCCGCCACGATGTCGTTGATCGCTGAAATTGCAGCCCCAGCGCGACTGCCAGAGACGACAGCAGTCCAGTTGCGTCGCCCCCCTTTACGGAAGGTCGACAAAATTTCGCCGGTGGCAGACGGGAACAAGGCCCATTTGGATGTGATCGTCGGACTGGCCGAAACCAGTGTGTTCGTCAGGCTGGCAGGACCCACAACGGACCACAGAACTTTGCCCGTTTCAGGGTCGATCGCAAACGCGGTGCCCGTACGGGATGTCATGTAAAGAATACCGCCTGACACTGTTGCAGGGCTTAGACCCGCTGCTTCTGTATCTTGCCGCCATAATTCGCCCCCGGTTGCAGCGTCTAACGCCACCAGAACACCATATCCGGTCGAAACATAGACACGTCCATCAGATGCAGTAATTCCACCGCCAGAGGTTTCTTTCACATCATCCGTCGGCGATGCAACGCTGGCGTTCCACAAGACTGCACCCGATGTGGACAACGCCGTGACATCAGCCTTGACCCCAATCGAAAACACACGACCATCCGCAACAACAACAGGTGCAACAGCGGCGTTCCGGCGGGTTGCACCTTCGACAGCGGAAACGGACCAGACAGGCGACAAAGACGCTGCAAGCGCCACGTTTCCGGGACGTTTCAATGCAGATCCTTCTGCGTGGTTCCATGTGGTATTGTTGATCACGGACCCTGCGGATACGGTGCGGGCCTGCACTGCGCTGTCTGTGGTATCGACCGCCTGGCCGTCCAATGTCAGACGTTCACCTTCCAAAATAACTTCGGGTTGGGAACAGGCCGCCAGCATCACCAAACCGCAAACTGCAAATGTTTTAACGCTGCCCATAACCGCCCCCGTGTGGTGTTAACCGTATCGCTATCAGGTGGGAATTAATTTGCCAACGCTGGCGTTTCACCCATGGCGACGATCAGCTCGACAAAGCGGTTGATCTGACCGCGATCTGTTGCAGCATCCTGAATGGCGTCCTGCATCAAGGTCAGGGCTTGATCCGTATTCCCTTGTTCAAGATGCAGCAGCACCAAATAATCCAGTGCAGCGCTGCGGTACAAACGACCTGCGGACGATTGGTCCTGAAGGATCGTCAAGCGTTCCTCATCGCTCAGCGCATCACGCAAGGCTGCCAATCGCAGGCTGGCCAGATCGCGCAGATAGCCCGGTGCGTCAGCGTCATTCTGAATTGCCTGCAAATTCGCAACCGCATCATCACCCGTAGCAGCCAACAGGCGTGTTACAACCGTCTGATCGTCCGCAGCCAAATCGCGCAATGCAGCATCGCGCCCGTCTTCATCTGTGGCCAAAGCCGCCAGAATCGCATCACCACGATCTTGGGCCATTTGTTCCGCCTTTGACGACTGAAATTCGAAATAGGCCGTCCCGCCAACAACCAACAAAAGGCCCAGTCCGACCAACCAGCCGTATTTCTTGGCATAGCCCCACAACCGGTCGCTGCGAACTTCTTCTGTGACTTCGTCGATAAAGCTGTCAGTGTTGGACATGGTGAAGACCCCGATTGCATGTTTGCGCATGATATAGGCGGGGAAGCGGATCAGTCGCAAGGGGCAATGGCGTGTCAGACAGTCCAATAAAACCGACACTAACGTAATGTCCTGCTTGTAGTGCTTCCCCCTTCACCTATCTATCCATCATGGTTACACAACGCCCAAGAACAACTTGAAGGCTACACCGCATGCGCATCCTCCCTATTCTTACAGCGATTTTTGTTGCGGCTGTTATTTTTATCCTCATTTTTCAACGTGATTTGGTTGCTGATTTTTTATCCAGTGACGCGGAACCTACGGAAACCAGCACACCTGTTGACGCCGCTGCGGTTGAAGAAATTGATGGCCCGACCCGTGTTGCAATCGTGGCCCAGAAATCCACCGCACGCCAGTTGGACAGTGCTGTGATTGTCCGCGGCCAGACCGAAGCCGCGCGTCAAGTGCGGCTGCTGGCAGAAACCAGCGGCACAGTTGTGTCCCAACCCTTACGACGCGGTACATTTGTAGAAGAAAACCAAACCATGTGCGTGCTGGACCCCGGCACCCGTGCCGCGTCCCTTGCCGAAGCGCGTGCAAGATTGGCCGAGGCCGAGGCCCGCGTCCCCGAAGCCAAAGCCCGCGTGACTGAGGCCGAAGCCCGACTGGACGAAGCCCGCATCAATGACCGCGCAGCATCGCGCCTGTCCCAAGACGGCTTTGCATCAGAAACCCGTGTGGCCGCCGCAGCAGCAGCCCTCAGTTCCGCATCTGCGGGGGTTGAGGCCGCGAAAAGCGGGCTGCAATCCACCATTGCCGGCATTCAAAGCGCCGAAGCCAGCGTCGCCGCCGCCGAAAAAGAGATCGAGCGTTTGACCATTTCAGCCTCCTTCAACGGCATTCTGGAAACGGATACAGCTGAATTGGGCAGCCTGCTGCAACCGGGTGCCATGTGCGCCACGGTGATCCAGCTGGACCCGATCAAACTGGTGGGATTTGTGCCGGAAGTGGACGTGGACCGCGTAACACTGGACGCGCCAACGTCCGCACGCCTGATCAATGGATCAACGGTCACAGGTCTGGTGACCTTTGTGTCGCGATCATCTGATCCGACCACCCGCACCTTCCGTGTTGAGGTTGAAATCCCGAACCCCGACCTGAAAATCCGCGACGGCCAAACGGTTGATATGCTGATCCAGTCCGAAGGCACCATGGCACATTTGTTGCCTGGATCGGCCTTGACCCTGGATAATGCAGGGAACTTGGGCTTTCGCATCGTGGACACAGATCAGAATGCCAAATTCGTCCCTGTGACGCTGGTGCGCGATACAATCGACGGCGTTTGGGTTACAGGACTAGACGACACTGCTGACGTTATCGTCGTCGGTCAGGAATTTGTATCCGACGGTGTCCCCGTCGATGTCACCTACCGCTGAGGAGATTTCACATGACCGGAATCGTAAGCTGGGCCGCATCCCGCGCCCGTATGGTGCTAGCATTTATCGTTCTGTCCGTTGTGGTCGGGGCGTTCGCCTATACGAC
>JBMZCY010000087.1:0-7548 GCA_049613825.1 Planktomarina sp. | reverse complement strand
GGGACCAAAGTCGAAGCAAACCTTGCTATCGCCGCCGACGGACGAGACAGCCATTTGCGCACGGCGTTGGCTATCACGGCAAAGCAAACAGATTTTGGCCAGCAAGCCCTGACATTCGCCGTCACACACCCGATACCGCACAACAATATCTCGACCGAGGTACATCAGTCCGGTGGTCCCTTCACACTGGTCCCCCTTCCCGATTACGACGGCAAGCCATGTTCTGCCGTTGTGTGGATGGAGACGGCTGCCAACGCGCGAACATTGCTGAGGATGGATGAGGCGACATTCAACACCGCGGCCAGCGAACGCTGTGCCCATACGATGGGGCCTGTGACGTTGGTCAGTCGCCGTACAGCGTGGCCGATCATCAGTCAGTTGGCAGACACATTCTACGGCGAACGCACTGCACTGGTGGCCGAAGCGGCCCACGTGGTGCCCCCCATCGGGGCGCAGGGATTGAACATGTCACTGCGCGATATCGAAGTTCTGTTGGACCTTGCTATTGAAAAGCGTGGTATTCTGGGGATGCCCCAAATGCTGACCGCTTATCACAAGGCACGGTACGCCGAGGTCGCGATCAGGGTCAAAGGTGTAGGCCTGTTGAACCGCACATCCATGGCGGGATCAGGCCCTTTGAAAAGGGCACGTGCGATGGGGTTGGATGCCATTCACAGCATCGATCCCGTTCGCAAAACATTGATGAAACTGGGGTTGGGCGCAGGTTAATCCTTAGCTTTATCCGTATCTTCTTCGATCAGGTATTTGTCCAACGCCATGATATTCGCGGTCAAATACACCGCCAGCATGATCGGAAAGCCGAAGGTTTCGACAATTACCCAAGTGTCATTCGACATCGTGCGCCAGACGATTTCGTTGATAATCGCCAACGCAACAAACCCCAGTGCCACACGTTTGGTCAGGATCATCCAACCCGCTACCTCCATCGGCATAAAACGGTTCATCACCATCTGAAGAAAGCTTTTCCCGCGCAGCAGGCCGATGCCCAAAAGCAGCGCCATAAAGCTGTAGACCAGAGTTGTCTTGAACTTAAAGAACGCTTCGGAATTGAACCAGATCGTCAGGGACCCGAAGAACACCACCATAATCATCGTGAAGATATGCAGCGGTGACAGACGGCCCTTTAGGAACCAAAGCCCTGCCATAGATGCAAAAAGGATCGGAATGAACACCACAGTTGCCGCGATAAAGCCGGAATATTCGGTGCCGAAGACTGTGTAGACTTCGTCCTTCATGTACAGGTAGATGCCAAAGAACGCCAAAGACGGGCCGAGTTCCAGCGCATTTTCCAGTTTGCTTTGCGTTTCAACGTTGCTCATCCACCAAACTCCACAATCACTGCGCCCAAGGCGATCAACGCCATTAGACCTGTTCTGACGGGGCCGACCCGTTCTTTCAAGACCAACCATCCGATTAGAGCTGCGAACACGGTCGATGTTTCGCGCAGCACCGCCGCCTCACCCACTTTGTCCAACCGTGTGGCCAGCATGATGGACCCGAAGGACAATGGTGCTACAAAGCCGCCGACCATGCCTAATTTAGCCAACCCTAACAGTGCTGGACGGTCCGTTATACGTAACCAGCGGACGGCTGCGACGATGGGGAAGGTCATCCCGTCGATCACGAAAAACCAAGCAAGGAATGTGAACGGGTTGGCCGTGGCCCTAATCCCGTAGGCATCATATGTGGTGTAAAGCGCGACGAACAATCCTGTACAAACCGCCAGTCCCAAGGCCATCGGTAAGGTGTCACGATCCACGGTAACCTTGCGCAGGTTATACGCGGCAAGTCCTAAGATACCCGACATCAAGACCCCAAGGCCCAACCACTGGGTTGGGCCAAACACTTCGCCAAACAGGAAAAACGCACCGATGACCGCAAAGAACGGCCCCGTTCCGCGCACCACGGGATAAACCACCGTGTAGGCACCTTTCGTGTACGCGTACCCTTGCAGGATTTTGTAACCCATGTGGATCACCCACACGCCAGCAAAGATCGGCCACATATGTGCCTCGGGCCACGGCACGATAAAGATGAACGGCAGCGCATACAGAAAGTAAAAGAAATCCATCGACCCGCGCGACAACCAAGGGTCATACTTCCCCTTTTGCAACGCACCAAAAACTGCATGCAATGCAGCAGCAAGAACGGCCAGACACAGGGCAACCAGCTTACCAGTTTCAGTGCCTTCGATGGAAATCAGATAGTCGGATATCATCCCGCGCCGGTCAGCGCTTTGGCGAAGTCGTCGGCATCGAATGCATCCAGATCATCAATCTGTTCGCCCACACCAATGGCATGGATTGGCAGGCCGAATTTATCCGCCAACGATACCAGCACACCGCCTTTGGCCGTCCCGTCCAGCTTGGTCATCACAAGGCCGGACACATTGGCCAACTTTTGAAACACCTCGACCTGCGTTACTGCGTTCTGTCCCGTCGTCGCATCCAACACCAACAACGTATTATGCGGCGCGGTTTCATCTTTCTTGCGAATGACCCGCACGATTTTGGACAATTCTTCCATCAAATCCGTGCGGTTCTGCAACCGACCAGCGGTATCGATCATCAACAAATCAGCGCCCAGTTCTTCGGCCTTCACCATGGAATCATAGGCGAGTGATGCGGGATCAGACCCTTCCGGAGCCGTAAGAACAGGCACATCCGCCCGTTCGCCCCAGACTTTCAACTGATCTACGGCTGCGGCACGGAAGGTATCACCGGCTGCAATGACAACCAATTTCCCAGCCGTTTTGAATTGCGATGCCAGCTTACCAATGGTCGTCGTCTTACCCGACCCGTTCACCCCAACCACCAATATTACCTGAGGTTTCTTGGCATAGATCGGCAAAGGTTGCGCCACAGGTTCCATCACCCGCGCGATTTCAGTCGCCAAGGCCGTTTGCACATCCGCTGTGGTCATCTTGCGGCCCAACGCAACCTCGGCCAGATTCGCTGTAATGCGCGTGGCGGTATCAACGCCCATGTCGGACGCGATTAGCAGGTCCTCCAACTCCTCCAACATCTCGTCATCGACAAGACGTTTGGAGCCGGATGGTTTTGGAGTGATCGCCGCGGGGACTTCTACGGCAGTGACTTCGGCTTCGGCTGCAACCTCGACCCCGTCTTCGACCAGATCATTCAGGCCTTCTTCCAGCTTGGAAGACGACCGTGTCAGTTTCTGGCGAAGTTTCTTGAAAAAGCTCATGCGTGTGCGTCCGTACAGTTCAAATGACACCTAGTCGCTGCCAACGCGGATTGCAAAGCCCTACAGCGTGCCGATCACATCCGCCGTCGTGACCACTTGCGCGAATTCCCCGTCCAAAATGGCCAGTTCGGTTTCATGGATAGTCTCAGCATCCCAAACCCGCCCGTTTCGCGTTTTGGGCCACGCATGCCCTGCATCGCCGACAAGCCGCACATTGAATCCAAGATTGCCTGCCATGCGGGTCGTGGTGGACACACAATGTTCCGTCGTAATACCGCAGATGACCAAATCGGTGATACCCATGCGGCGCAAGGAAACCTCGAGGTGCGTCCCTACAAATGCCGAGTTTTCGTTTTTTACGATATGCATGTCCGCATTCGATGGCTGGAACCCGTGTTTGAATCCGAACCCTGCCCCGTCAGGATGCAAGGGTGATCCAACAGTCAACGATGCGTGCTGCACAAAAACCACGGGCAGATCATTGTCCCGCCATGCAGCTAATAATGCCAACGCATTCGCCTCGGCCCACGGATTGTTTCGCGCACCACCCCAGACATCCGGGATATCAAAGCCGCGTTGGTAATCGATCAGGATCAAGGCTGTTTGCGTCATGGGTCATTCCTTTGGTATGGCCTGCGTAACGCACAGATGCAGGAACGCAAATGACTGTTTTGACCTTCGACACGCTGCAAGATTTACAAATCGCGCTGGATTCAGATCAAGGTCCCAAAGGGCGGATCACTCAAGCATACGTGGCGGATCAAACCGTCTGGATCAAACGACCAGAGGTTTTGCCCCTTAGAATGCGACTGCAAAAGGGTGACCCTGTCCGCGCCTTCGCCGCAGAACAATCTGCACACAAACGTTTTGCGGATCAAAACCTGCCTGTGCCACCCCTGCTGCTAACCGCATCAACCTACACTGTGACGGCGAATATCGGTGGGAATCTAGCTGAAGTTATGAGAACCCATCCCCAAAAGCAAAGCGCAGACTTGATAACAATGGCCGCACTGGCCCTTGCACAGTTTCACAATGCCGGAACCTATCACGGGCGTCCGAACCTGAAGGATATCTGTTGGGATGGCACCGACATCCGCTTTATCGATTTCGAACGTGCGGGCAAGCACAGCCCTGAAAAAGGTATGGCCGAGGACGTGATCATGTTCGTGTTCAATATCTTCGCCGAGGCGCAAGGTGATTATGCACCACTGCCAGATGTCATGTACGCCTACCGCCAAGATGCACCGAACGACGTCTTTCAAAATGCTGCAAAAAGGGCAGCACGCTTTCGCCATTTATCATGGCTGACATGGCCTATTCGTCAAAAGAAAAGGGCTTGGGAATTTAAGGCTATTCCCCGAACCCTTGCGTTTTTCCGAAACAAAAATCCTCAATCTTCATAAGTTATTTACGTTTATAAACAAATACTTAAAATGATGATTTCAGATTTCGAAAGCGTTTATCAAACGATTCCAGCCCCTTACAGAGAATTGTTTCGCACACGAAACATCAGCCCAAGGCCCGCCATCCAATATCTCGACGACAGAACCCCTCTGACCAGTTCAGTGCATCAACCATGCCATACGCCGCATCCCGCGCCTCGGCCAAAGATGCGCCCCGTGCTGTCAGGTTCAAAACCCGCCCGCCATTGGCCACAACAGCCCCGTCATCATTGCGCGTTGTCCCTGCATGAAAACACACAGCGGTTGAGGTTGCCGCCATCGCTTCGACCCCACCAATCACACTGCCTTTTTGCACCGACCCAGGATAACCTTCTGCCGCCATAACAACCGTCAGTGCATGATCATCTGCCCAGTTGACCTGAGCATCCGCCAAACGCCCCTCAGCACAAGCTTGCAACAAGTCCAGCACCTGACCGCCAAGACGCATCATCAGCACCTGACATTCGGGATCGCCAAACCGCACATTGTATTCCACAAGACGCGGTTGGCCGTCTTTGATCATCAAGCCCGCGTACAGAACACCCTGATACGGCGTTCCGCGCTTTGCCATTTCGGCCATCGTCGGCTTCACGATTTCTTCTAACGCTTTCGTTGCAATCGCATCCGTCAGGACGGGCGCAGGGGAATACGCCCCCATGCCACCCGTGTTAGGCCCTGTATCGCCTTCGCCAACGCGCTTGTGATCTTGCGCCGTGCCAATGGGAAGAACGTCCGTGCCATCACATAGAATAAAGAACGAAGCTTCTTCCCCGTCCATAAATTCTTCGATCACAACTTCTGCGCCAGCCGCGCCGAATTCACCGCCGAACATGTCGTCCACAGCCGCCAGCGCCGTGTCCACATCCATTGCAACAATCACGCCTTTACCTGCAGCCAGACCATCAGCTTTTACCACAATCGGCGCGCCTTGGGCGCGGATGTAATTTTTAGCCGCGCATGCATCTGTGAAATGGCCATAGGCCGCAGTTGGTGCACTTGCCGCGTCGCAGATTTCTTTTGTGAAAAACTTGGATGCCTCTAATTCTGCCGCCGCTTTCGATGGTCCAAAAGTCAACACACCTGCATCCCGCAGCGCGTCAGCAACGCCAGCGGCCAAAGGAGCTTCGGGGCCGATGATCACAAATTCAATCGCTTCGGCCTGCACCAGTTCCAGAACAGCTCTGGCGGAATTAATGTCGATATCCGCACATTGTGCGACACTCTCGATTCCGGCGTTTCCCGGCGCACAGATCAACTGATCACATTTGGGGTTCTGCGCCACGGCCCATGCCAATGAATGTTCACGTCCGCCGCCACCAAGGATCAGAATATTCATGCTTGCAACTCCTTGCTGATTTGGTTGAACCCTTTACGGTGTTGATATAACTATGACAACCAGCGGCCCTATAATGTCCCAAGACCTCGCCCAATTGATCAACGCGCATCCGATGCCCAAAGATTCGGGCGGTATATCGTTCGAAGCGCAGCTGAAAGCGAAATTCAATCTGTCTGATCAGACCGTTGCCAATGTTCTTCGGGAATACAAAAGGTTTATCTATTTGGTCGCGACATCACAGGGGGCACGGCGCGTGCCATCCAAAGCTGTTGATGAAGTATGGCATTTACACATGATGCACAGCCGCGACTATTGGGACGTATTTTGTGCAATCATCGGTCGCCCGTTGCACCACACACCGGGCGGGGATGACCGCCTGAATGCATCAGACCACAGTTTGACAAACGCGGCCTATGAACAGGCATTTGGCGATCTGCCACCACACGATGTTTGGCAAAGCAACCTTATCGGGCGAAAGTCCATCAACGGTTTTATCGGCGCGGGTGTACTGCTTTTTGCGATATTCGGTGCAATCCCGTCGCTCAGCACTTACATTTTGGCGATGACGGGGGCGTGGGTGTTGGCAGCTACGTTTTGGCCAACCATACCACAGGCTGCATTTGAATTTGTATCCGCGCATGAAAAGCCGGATCATTCTTGGGGCGGTGGATCATGCAGTGGTGCGGATTGCGGTGGTGGCTGTGGCGGTGATTAAGGCGGTTATATGATGGACTTACTAGATGACCCCCGTGAAGGCGAAAACGCGCACGAATATTCCGTATCGGAAATCAGCACTGCCGTGAAACGCAGTCTTGAAGCGGAATTCGGGCGCATCCGCGTCAAAGGCGAAGTGGGGCGTGTCGTGAAGGCACGGTCGGGCCACATGTATTTCGACGTCAAAGATGACCGCAACAATCTGGCCTGTACCACGTGGAAGGGCCAAGTCGCCCGCCTGTCCGTCGTCCCCGAAGAAGGGATGGAGGTTGTCGTTACCGGCAAAATCACTGCCTATGGGGCGCAGTCGAAGTACAATATGAACGTCGATGATGTGGCCGTCGCAGGTGTTGGCGCATTGATGGCAATGCTGGAAAAGCGCAAACAGATGTTGGCAGGCGAAGGTCTGTTCGATGCGGACCGCAAGCAGCCGATCCCCTTCCTGCCGGAAATTATTGGCGTTGTAACCTCCCCCACAGGAGCGGTCATCCGCGATATCCTGCACCGCCTGCGTGACCGGTTTCCGCGCAAGGTTCTGGTGTGGCCTGTGGCCGTGCAAGGCCAGAATTGCGCGCCTGAAGTGACCCGCGCAATTGAAGGATTTAATGCCCTGACACCGGGCGGGGCACTACCGCGTCCTGACTTGATCATCGTTGCACGGGGTGGCGGATCAATCGAAGATCTTTGGGGATTCAACGAAGAAATCGTGGCCCGTGCAGCTGCAGGGTCGGACATTCCGTTGATTTCTGCTGTGGGGCACGAAACGGATACAACACTGATTGATTTTGTGTCCGACCAACGTGCACCGACCCCAACTGCTGCGGCGGA